>CAIUAC010000536.1 GCA_903896985.1 uncultured Sandaracinus sp. | reverse complement strand
GCGTGTCTGCACGTAGCCGCGGAAGAGCGCCTCCTCCGGCAGGGCGACGACGACGACCTGAGCGACGGCGAACGACGCGAGGTCCGGCGGGAGGCGCAGCGCGAAGGGATGCTGCGGTCCGTGCCAGAAGTGGAAGGCGAGCGCGAACGGCGGAAAGACCACGGCGACGACGGCGAGCGCGACGAGCGTCTCGCGCAGCGCCGAGGGCGCCGCGTCGCGGAGCGCCGTGACGAGGTCGACGACGACCGAGCGCCGCCGGGGGCGGGGCGCGTCCTCTGTGCCTGCGGTCGGCCCCGCGCTCGCGTCCGGTTCGTCCGCATCCGCCGGAGCGAGCACGCCCGCGAGGTCGATGCCGAAGCGCCGCAGCCCGCCGCGCTCGCGCTCCGCGAGCTTGATGGCCGTGACGAGAAACAGCGCCCCGACGAGCAGGTGGACGTAGTCGGCCGCGGCCGGCACGGCGCGGAGGCGCGTGATCAGCACCGTCGCCGCTGTCACGGCGAGGTACACGAGCACGACCTCACGCAGCGCCTTTCTGTCGGTCATCGGGGGGCGCGTTATACGCGGAGCCCGCGGGCGCGGCGAGCGGGGGCAGACGCGGCACCGAAGCGTGCCTGCGCGCGTCGGAGGGGAGCTTGACGGGACGGGGCGGCCGCCCGAGGTGAACCCACCGGCAGCGTCATATTCCTCCCCTCCCGCAAAGGACCGCGTCCATGAGCCAGCAGGCATCCGCGACCACCTCCAAGTTCGACCTCCTGTTCAACGGCCTTGGACTCGTCGTGATCGCGCTCGCGGTCATCGTGACGCTCGCCAACGTCGGTCCGGGCGCATGGCTCAACGATCTCCAGGCGTCGTTGACGGGTGGTAACTACTTCCCGATGTTGACGATGTTCCTCCTCGGGGGTGCGCTCGCGATCCCGCTGTTCGCGGTCAAGGCACTCGTCGCTCGGGCCGGCGCCCGAAAGGCTCAATGAGCGGCCCCGCGCAGGCGAACGTCGACCAAGCTGCTGCCCCGAGCCAGTTCCCGAGATTTCGCGCAGAGGATGATTCCCATGCAGTCCGCCTACTCCAGCCTCACTCAGACTCGCTCGCCTCTCACGGTCGAGGACCGTGAGCGGCTTCGCCAGACCGCCAAAGCGGCGACCGTCGCCGGGGGCGTGCTCGGCGCGGTCGCGCTTGGCGGGCTCGCGTTCGCGCTGAGTCACATCGTCGGGGGCGCCAGCGAGCCTGGGTCGGTGATCGTCGGCGTGGTCTTCGCGGTCCCGCTCGCGGGGTTGCTGGGCATCGCCGTGTGGCTCATTCGGCGCACCTCGGCTGATCGCTCGGCGACCGAGAAGATCGTCTACTCGGGCACCATCACGGGTAAGCGCACGGTGCGCGTCGAGCACGCTGCCCAGGGCCCCCATCAGGCGAGCAGCGTCGAGACGCAGCAGTTGGTCACGCTCGATGGCGTCGACTTCAAGGTGAGCGCGCATATGTACGGCGAAGTCGAGCCTGGGCAGCGCGCAGAGCTGCACTGCCTCCGGGAGGGCTCGCCGTTTCGCGTCGCGCGCGTGTGAGGCAGCAACGACCGGAAGTGCGCGGCGTCCGCGTCGTCGCGCG
>CAIUAC010000535.1 GCA_903896985.1 uncultured Sandaracinus sp. | reverse complement strand
CGGTCTCTTCGGCGACGACGACGGCGAGGAGGGCGCGACCATGATCGCCCGCGTCCCCGAGGCGCTGATCAGCGCCTCTGCGACCGGGCAGATGGGCGCGCTCACCCACGACGCGGCGGACGAAGAGCTGCACTTCCAGAAGGTCTTCGAGGAGTTCGTCGCGGCGAAGAAGCAGTGCGGCGAGCCGACGGCGGGCTTCACCTTCGAGAAGTTCGTGACGACGCTCCGCAAGAACAAGGAGCAGATCGTCACCAAGCACGGCGCCAAGGGCGTGCGCTTCACGGTCTACGTCAAGGACAACCGCGCCGCGCTCAAGGCGACGCCGATCAAGGACTGAGCTGTCTCAGGCGCGCCCGCTCGGGTGACGCGCGCGAAACGGGCGCGGGTCGGCTCGACACCGGGCGCAAGATCAGTACCCTTGCGCCTTCCACTTTCTCGGAGCCCCAAAAAATGCGCAAGATCAGCTTCATTTGTTCGCTCGCCGCGCTGGCCTTCGTCGCCATCGGCTGTGGCGACGACGACGTGACCCCGCCCCCCGTGACCGACGCAGGCCCGGCCGACCTCGGCCCGACCGACCTCGGCCAGGTCGATATGCACGTCACGCCGCCGGTCGACCTCGGCCCCGCGGACCTCTGCGTCGCCGCCGACAGCGCGGAGGCGCTCGCGTCCTTCGACTGCAACGGCATCCTCGCCGCCCTCCCGGCCGCGAATGACCTCTTCGGCGGCTGCACGGAAGACGCGGACCCGATGACCAACCCGGCCGGCACGTGCACCGCGGGCGACGCCTGCTTCGGCGGCGCGGCGGGCTCGCCCTCCTCGGCGTTCTGCGTCAGCTTCTGCACCGGCCCCGGCGGCAACTACGCTCAGACCGGCGGCTGCCCGACGGGCTCGCGCTGCCTGACTGTGTTCGGCAGTGACACGGACGGCCTCTGCATCCCGAGCTGCGAAGCCGACTCCGACTGCGCCTCGGGTTACTGCGACCCGACCGACGGCTCCTGCTACTTCGCGGACCCCGTCCCCGACACCGACGCGGGCACCCCCGACGCTGGCACCGTGACCGACGCTGGCACCGCGACTGACGCGGGCGACGTCGACGCCGGCGTCGGCCTCCCCGGCTGAGCGCACCCGCGCTCGCCCCTGAGACGCCGCGGAGGGCAACCTCTGCGGCGTTTCGCGTTCCGTCCCTCGACGCAGGGCTTGACCGTCTCGGCGCGTCTCTCTAGGGTGGTGCTGTCCCTCTGTCAGGAACCGACCGCCGATCAGACAAGAATCTCTAACGCCTTTCCAATCGGGAACGCATCTCTGCTCGTGGTGAGCCGACCCGACAAGCATCATCGGGTAGCCTGAAGCGAGCGATACGCGTGCCCACCTAGCTGGCCAGCTAGGGGTTCATCCTGCCGGCGACGCCCACGATGGTAAGGACACTTGAAGAGCCGGCTCCCAAAGAGTCGGCTCTTCGCCTTTCGGGCGGGCAAAAGAGTCGGCTCTTCGCCTTTCGGGCGGGCAAAAGAGTCGGCTCTTCGCCTTTCGGGCGGGCAAAAGAGTCGGCTCTTCGCCTTTCCGTCGTTGGCTCGACGGCCGTCAGACGTTCTTCCCGCGCCCGATCCACGGCACATCGCTGACGCCCGCGCGTCGGTTCGCGAGGCGCGCGAGCACGAAGAAGAGGTCGCTGAGGCGGTTGACGTACTGCAGCAGCTCCGGGCGAATCTGCTCGTGCGCGCCGAGGGCGACGATGGCGCGCTCCGCCCGGCGACACGCGGTGCGCGCGAGGTGCAGGTACGCGGCGGGCTGCGCGCCGCCCGGCAGCACGAACGCCGTCAGCGGCGTCAGCTCGACCTCCGCGGCGTCGATCGCGCGCTCGATGCCCTCGACGTCCACCGCCGCGATCAGCGGGATGCCGAGGTCCTTGCCGTAGCTCGGCGAGGTCGCGAGCTCCGCGCCGACGTCGAAGAGCCGGCTCTGGATCTCGCGCAGCAGCTCGTCGATCGCGGGATCGACGGCGCCGTCCGAGTGCGTCAGCGGCGCCGTGCGGCACAGCCCGAGCACGCTGTTGAGCTCGTCGATCTCGCCATACGCCGCGACGCGCACGCTCGCCTTGGACACCGTGGTGCCGCCGAAGAGCCCGGTCTCACCGCCATCGCCGTGCTTCGTATAGATCTTCACGCTCGCTCCTCTTCGCGCTTCGGCGCGCCGAGCACCTCCCCCACTCGGAGCGCGCGCCCCGCGAGGTACTCGCCCGCCGTCATGCGCCGCTTACCCTCGGGCTGCACGGCGTCGAGCGCAACCGCCCCGCGCCCACATGCGACCACGAGCCCCTGCGCGCGGTCCGCGAAGAGCACCGTGCCGGGCGCGGCGTCGCTCGCGTGCTCGACGAGGTGCGTCGCGTGCACCTTGAGCGTCGCGCCCGCGGGGAGCCGCGTGTACGCGCCGGGCCAGGGCGTCATGCCGCGCACGAGGTCGTGCACCTGCTGCGCGCTCTGCTGCCAGTCGAGCGCGCCGTGCGTCTTCTCGAGGATGGGCGCGAGGGTCATGCGCGCGGCGTCCTGCGGCACAGCGACGAGCGCGCCTCCGAGGTAGCGCGGCAGCTCATCGGTCAGCAGCTGCGCGCCGAGCTTCGAGAGGCGCTCGGCGAGCTCCTCCGCCGTCTCGTTCGGGCCGATCGAGAGCGCGCGGCGCGCGAGCACGGGCCCGGTGTCGAGCCCGTCGTCCATCTGCATCAGGCACACGCCCGACTCGGCGTCGCCGCTCGTCACCGCCCACTGGATCGGCGCGGCGCCCCGCCAGCGCGGCAGGAGCGACGCGTGCACGTTGAGGCAGCCGAGCCGCGGCGCGTCGAGCACGGCGCGCGTGAGGATGCGCCCGTACGCGACGACGATCGCGACGTCCGCGTTCAAGGCGCGCAGCTCCGCCGCGAACTCCGGGGTGCGCACCTTCGTCGGCTGCAGCACCGGCAGCCCGAGCGCGAGCGCGCGCGCCTTGACCGGCGTCGGCAGCAGCTCGAGCCCGCGCCCCTTGGGCCGGTCGGGCTGCGTGACGACGCAGACGACCTCCGCGAGCGCGGCGAGCGCGTCGAGGCAAGGCACGGCGAAGTCGGGCGTCCCGAAGAAGAGCGCGCGGGGGCGGGTCACGGAGCGCGTTGTAGCAGCAGCGAGCGAGCCTCTACGCGCGCGACGGGTGCGCGAAGTCCTTCAGAGGTTCGCCTCAGCGGCCTTCTTGCGCATCGCGCGGTCGATCATGCGGCGCTTGAGCATGCCGAGGTGATCGACCATCAGCTTGCCGTCGAGGTGATCGTTCTCGTGCTGGATCGCGATGGCGAGCAGCCCCTCCGCCTCGAGCACGAAGGGCTTGCCGTAGCGATCCTGCGCATGAACCGTCACGCGCTCGGCGCGGACGATCTCCTCGGTGACGCCAGGGAACGAGAGGCAGCCCTCGTCCCAGCAGAGCTCCCCGACGGCCTCGACGATGCGCGGGTTCACGAAGACTTGAAGCTCGCTCGGCTCGTCGGAGCCGGCGATGTCGATGACGAAGAGGCGCACGGCGACGCCGATCTGCGGCGCGGCGAGCCCGACGCCGGGCGCGGCGTACATCGTCTCGGCCATGTCCTCGAAGAGCGCCTGAAACTCGGGACCGAAATCGCTGACGGAGACGCCCGGCGTGCGCAGCCGCTTGTCGGGATAATGCAGAATCGTGCGAATTGCCATGGTCCGTGCGGCCTCTTCCTCGGCGGACAGTCTGAGGACGGCGGTCGGATGGCGCAAGGGCCGCGCGTGGTCGGAGGCGCGCGCGGCAGTTCGTGATAGGAGGCGGGGATGCGAGCAGAGACGTTCGGCGGACTCGACTGTGTGGTGACGGGCGGCAGCGATCGGCAGGGCGGCGGCGACGGCCCGGTGGTCGTGCTGCTGCACGGCTTTGGCGCGCCGGGCACGGATCTCGTGGGGCTCTGGCGCGCGCTCGAGGTGCCGCCGGCGACGCGCTTCGTGTTCCCGGCGGCGCCGCTCGCGCTCGGCGGGATGTACGGCGAGGGGCGCGCGTGGTGGACGATCGACATGGTCGCGCTCGACCGCGCGATGCAGCGCGGCGAGTTCCGCGAGCTCGCGAAGGACGACCCGAAGGAGCTCCCCGCGGCGCGCGCGCACCTCTCGGCGCTGCTCGATGAGGTGACGACGCGCCTCGCGCCGAAGGACGGGCGCGTGTTCCTCGGCGGCTTCTCGCAGGGCGCGATGCTCGCGTGCGAGGTCGCGCTGAGCGAGCCCGCGCGCCCGCTCGCCGGGCTGATCTTGCTGTCGGGGACGCTGCTCGCGGAGGCGCGCTGGAGCGCGCTGTTCGCCGGGCGCAAGGGGCTGCGCGTGCTGCAGAGCCACGGTCAGCAGGACCCGCTCCTGCCGTTCGCGATGGCCGAGCGCCTGCGCGACGAGTTCACGCGCGCGGGCGCGGAGGTCGAGTTCCTGCCGTTCCGCGGCGGGCACGAGATCCCGATGCCGGTGTTGACGCGCCTCGCGGCGTTTCTGTCGGCGTAAGGGACTTCAGGCGTCGAGCGACGACACGCCTCAAGCGTCGAGCGACGACACGCTCTATGCGTCGAGCGCCTGCGTATAGCGGGCGCGGAGGCGCGCGTCGGCGAGCACGTCGAGGGCGTCAGCGAGGGCGACGAGGATCGCGTCGCGCGTCGGCTCGAGCGCCTCGAGGCCGAGCGCGGCGAGCGGCAGAGCGCGGAGCGCGCGGGTGCGCTCGACGTAGGCGGCGTGCAGGTCGCGCGGCTGGACGTCGCGTGGGACGCCGAGCACGGCGAAGTAGTCGGCGTCCTCAGTCACGGAGGCGAGCGCCGCGACCTCGCGACGGGCGCGCTCTGCGGCGGCGCCTGAGAGCTCGCGCACCGCGGGCGCTGCCTCGACGCGCAGCCCGCCCGCGCAGACGAACGCGTACACGGCGCCGACGACGCCCTCCTCGGCGGGTGCCGCGGCGACGAGCGCCTCGAGCGTCACGCCCGCCGCCGAGGTCAGCAGCCCGGCGAGCTCCGGCGGGGCTGCGCTCGCGGCGAGGAGGCTCGCCAGCTCAGCCGTGCGCACGACGCGCACCGAGCCCGGACCGAGCAGCCCCGCGACGCGCG
>CAIUAC010000534.1 GCA_903896985.1 uncultured Sandaracinus sp. | reverse complement strand
GCGCCCGCGTGGAACGCGCAGCTCGGCGCGCTCATCGTGCCGAAGCTCCTCCTGCTCTCCGCCGACATCGGTGGCTTCTATCCGCAGGACCCGGCGTGCGCCGCGACCGACACCTGCGCGTACAGCTCCTCGACGATCAAGCGCCCCTTGGCGGAGTTCCAGTGGCGCCTCGGCGCGCACCTCTACTGGTACAAGAACATCGCCCTCGCGTCGTTCGTCTACACGAACCGCACGATCGAGGCGAACCCCAGCAACACCTCGGCGCCGGTCAACGAGCAGTCCGGGCGCTTCGAGATTCAGTTCCGCTACTAGGCCGCGCCGTCCGCTACACTGAGCCTGCTGTGCGCTTCCCTTACGTCCTCCTCGCCCTCTCGTCCGTCGCCCTCGCGGCCTGCCCGAACACGACAGGCCCGATCATCGCGACGGACGGTGGTGAGGTCGACATCGGACCGCCAGGCACCTACGACCCGGTGCAGGGGATGCCGTTCATCGGCCCGCTGCTCCTCGACGACGCGCGGGTGATGGCGCTCGATCCCTCGACGCTGCGCCACGGCGACTCCCCCTGTCACGCGCCCGCGCTCGTGCAGGTGATTCGCGGCGTGGACGGCGACACCCTGCACGTCGCAGGGCTCGATGGCGCCGCCGACACCGACATTCGGCTGATCGGCATCAACGCGCCCGAGACCGCGCACCCGCCCGATCCGACCCCCGCCGAGTGCTACGGCCCGGAGGCGCGCGACTTCGTCCGCATGTACCTCTCGGGCCGCTGGGTGTGGCTGACCTTCGGGAACACCCGCGCCTGCGCAGACCCCTACGGCCGAACGCTCGCCTATATGTTCCTCGGCGGCGGCGACCGCGACATGGTCAACCGGCAGCTCATCCAGCGCGGCTACGCGAAGAAGTACATCTTCAGCGACGACGCGACCTACGAGACGCTGTTCACCGCAGACGAGGCCGCCGCGCACGCTGCGAACGCGGGCCTCTGGGGCTTCTGCCCGGCGCCTTGAGACGCGCTCGCCTAGCGCGCCTCAGCGCGGTGCGTAGTCACACGGGACTTCCCACCGGGGCCACGGCGCGTTAGTCTGGCCCGATGCGCCTTCGTCTTACGCTCGCCACAATCGCTCTCGCCCTCTTGGTCGCGCCCGCTGGCGCCGCGTTCGCGGTGCCCCTGCTGCCGCCGCTGGTCCCCGGCGCCGGAGATGGCGTGCTGCCGATCAACGACGACGGCTCGTCCGCCGCGATCTCGCTGGCCGCCGCCTTCCCGGGTGGCCTGCAGTTCTTCGGCGGCCCGTACACGCAGATGTACGTGAACAACAACGGCAACATCAGCTTCAACGCTGGTATCTACACGTACACGCCGAACCCGTTCCCGGTGGCGAGCCAGCCGATGATCGCGCCCTATTGGGGCGACGTCGACACCCGCGGCGGAGGCGCGCCGACGAACAACAGCGTGTTCTGGCACCTCGAGCTCGGGCGGATGCAGATCACCTGGCACAACGTCGGCTACTTCAACTCGCACGACGACCACAAGATGGACTTCCAGCTGATCATCACGAACTCCGTGAGCTGCAGCGCGGGCGACTTCGACGTGGAGTTCCGCTACAGCACCTGCGGCTGGGAGACGGGCGACGCGAGCATGGGCTCGGGCGGCTTCGGCGGGACGCCCGCGCAGGCGGGCTTCGACGCGGGCAACGGCGTCGACTTCGTCGAGATCCCCGGCTCGCGCGTCGGCGGCATCTCGACGCTCCTCTGCACGACGTCCAACGTCGGTGAGCCCGGCATCTGGCGCTTCAGCGTCCACAACGGCGGCATCGTGTGCCCCGGCACGGGGACTCCCTGCGCGGCGGACGGCGTCGGCGCCTGCAGCGTCGGCGTGACTCAGTGCGTCGGCGGCGGCGTCGTGTGCGCGCCCATCGGCGTCCCCTCGACCGAGCGCTGCGACAACATCGACAACGACTGCAACGGCTCCGTCGACGACGGCAGCGGGCTCTGCAGCGGCTTCGATATCTGCGTCGCGGGCGCGTGCGTGCCGCCCTGCTTCGAGGGCGGCTGCGCGGACGGCTACACCTGCGCCGCGTCGGGCGCGTGCGTCGAGACGGCGTGCATCGACGTGGCGTGTCCGGCCAACGAGCGCTGCGCGGGCGGCGCCTGCGTCGGCGCGTGCGCGGGCATCGTCTGCCCGCACTCGCAGCAGTGCATCGCGGGCCGCTGCGCCGACCTCTGCGACATCCTCACCTGCGGCAGCGGGGAGATCTGCGTCGACGGCGCGTGCGTCCCGCAGTGCCCGTGCCGCGCCTGCCCGGCGGGCGACACCTGTCTCGCGGACGGTAGCTGCGAGTCGCCCGGCTGCGACATCCGGATCTGCGATCCGGGCACGTACTGCGAGGCGGGCGCGTGCCTCGACTCCTGTGCGGGCGCCGTGTGCCCGACCGGCCAGACCTGTGTGCTCGGCGAGTGCAGCGCGATCCCCGAGGTCGACGCTGGCGTGCCGATGCCCATCGACCTCGGCCTCCCGATGGACGTCGATCTCGGCGGCATTCCGCCGGTGGAGGACCTCGGCATCGCGGTCGACGCAGGTCGTCGCGGCGCGCCTCGCGCGGCGTCGTCGGCGTGCGGCTGCACGGTGCCCGGCGAGGGCTCGACGCCGACCTGGATGTTCTGGAGCCTCGGTCTCTTCGGGCTGGTCGTGGCGCGCCGCCGGAGCCGCCGCTGATGCGCGCCTCGGTGCGTGACGGACTGCCCATGAAGCGACTCACCCTCACCCTCTGCGTGCTCGTCGTCGCCCTCGCTGCCTGCGGGGACGACGTCCCCGTGGTCCACGTCGACGGCGGCGGCTTCCCCCCGGGGACGGACCTCGGCCCGCTGCCGGACGGCGCGCCGCCGCCCCGCCCGGACCTCGGTCGCATCGATGGCGGGGGCGCTTGCGTCCCGAGCATCGAGATCTGCGGCGACCGCATCGACGAGAACTGCGACGGGCGCGAGACGCCCTGCGGCGACACCGACGGCGACCACTACGACGCCTGCGCCCCGACCGACACGGACCTGACGCAGTGCGACTGCGACGGGCTGCGCGCGGACGTCTACCCGGCGCGCGGCGGGCTGCCCGGCGCGCCGGAGCTCTGCGACGGCATCGACAACGACTGCAACGGCCGCATCGACGAGAGCGCCGCCTGCTGCACGGGCTGCGCGAGCCTCGGCGCCGAGCGCGCGACCCGCGCGAACATCTGCGCGGTCGACGGCAGCTGCTCGTGCTCGACCGCGCCCGGCGGCGCGGTGTGCGCGGCGGGCGAGACCTGCTGCAGCGGCGGCTGCGTCAACACGACGAACGACGTCCTCAACTGCGGCGCCTGCGGGGCGGCGTGCACCCCCCAGGCCGACCGCTGCAGCGCGAGCAACTGCGCCTGCGGCTCGGGCGGCCCCTGCGACTTCATCACGGTCTGCAGCGGCGGCGCCTGCTGAGCCCTCCGGCTCGCTGAGCCCCACACCGATCGCGCCGTCGTCTTCCTCGAAGACGGCGGCGTTTTCGTTTGGGGCGCGCCGCGTGCGGCTCCACGGCGCTCGCACCGCCCTTGACCATTGCCGCCGCGAAGCCACGATCACGCCCTCCGCTGCGACGGACGGACCGTCCGCCGCTGCGCCCCCGAGGACCCCGATGAGCACCCCGACGAAGACGACCGACCGCGCCTCTCACCTCCTCGAGCGCCTCGCCAAGCAGCGCATCCTCGTGCTCGACGGCGCGATGGGCTCGATGGTGCAGCGCTGGAAGCTGACCGAAGAGGACTTCCGCGGCGCGCGCTTCGCGGGCCACGGCAAGGACGTGAAGGGCAACAACGATCTCCTCGTGCTCACGCGGCCCGACGTCATCGCCAACATCCACGAGCAGTACCTCGCGGCAGGCTCCGACCTCATCGAGACGAACACGTTTGCTTCGACGACCGTCGCGCAGGCGGACTACGATCTGCAGTCCATCGCGTATGAGTTGAACGTCGAGGCGGCCAAGCTCGCGCGCGCGTCGGCGGCGAAGTTCTCCACCAGCGAAAAGCCGCGCTTCGTCGCGGGCTCGATCGGCCCGATGAACCGCGCGCTCTCGATGTCGCCGAAGGTCGACGACCCGGCGTTCCGCCCGGTGACGTTCGACGAGGTGCGCGCGTCGTACGCCGAGCAGGTGCGCGGCTTGCTCGACGGCGGCGCGGACATCCTCCTCGTCGAGACGATCTTCGACACGCTCAACGCCAAGGCGGCGCTCCTCGCCATCGAGGAGCTCTTCGCGGAGCGCGGGATTCACGTCCCCGTGATGATCAGCGTGACGATCACCGACCGCTCGGGGCGCACGCTCTCCGGGCAGACCGTGGACGCGTTCTGGACGAGCGTCGCGCACGCGAAGCCGCTCTCCGTCGGCGTCAACTGCGCGCTCGGCGCCAAGGAGATGCGCCCGTACATCGCGGAGCTCGCGCAGCTCTCGGACGCGTACATCAGCTGTTATCCGAACGCCGGTCTGCCCAACGCGATGGGCGAGTACGACGAGACTCCGGCGGAGACCGCCGCGCTCCTGCGCGGCTTCGCGGACGACGGACTCGTCAACATCGTCGGTGGGTGTTGCGGCACGACCCCCGAGCATATCCGCGCGATCAGCGAGTCGCTCGCCGGCGCGCGCCCGCACGAGCCGCACGGCCGCCCGAAGGCGTATTCCTACTTCAGCGGGCTCGAGACGCTGACCATTCGGCCCGAGTCGAACTTCTTGATGGTCGGGGAGCGCACCAACGTCACGGGCTCCGCGAAGTTCCGGAACCTGATCAAGAAGGGCGACTTCACCACCGCGCTCGAGGTCGCGCTCGACCAAGTGCGCGGCGGCGCGAACATCCTCGACGTCAACATGGACGAGGGGTTGCTCGACTCCGAGCGGGCGATGGTGACGTTCCTCAACATCATCGCGACGGAGCCGGAGATCGCGCGGATCCCGATCATGATCGACTCGTCGAAGTGGTCAGTCCTCGAGGCGGGGCTCGGCTGCGTGCAGGGCAAGGCGATCGTCAATTCCATCTCGCTGAAGGAGGGAGAGGCCGACTTCCTCCACAAGGCCTCCATCGTGAAGCGCTACGGCGCGGGCGCCGTCGTGATGGCCTTCGACGAGCAGGGTCAGGCGGACACGGTCGAGCGCAAGGTGGCCATCTGCGAGCGCGCCTATCGGCTGCTCACCGAGCGAATCGGCTTCGATCCGCACGACATCATCTTCGACCCGAACATCCTCGCGATCGCGACGGGCATGGAGGAGCACGCGGGCTACGCGGTCAACTTCATCGAGGCGACGACCCGCATCAAGGAGCGCTGCCCCGGGGCGCGCATCTCGGGTGGTGTGTCGAACCTGAGCTTCTCGTTCCGCGGCAATGACCACGTCCGCGAGGCGATGAACTCGGTGTTTCTCTTCCATGCCATTCGAGCCGGCATGGATATGGGCATCGTCAACGCGGGGCAGTTGGTGGTGTACGACGAGATCGAGCCGGTGCTGCGCGAGCTAGTCGAGGACGTCGTGCTCAACCGCCGCGCGGACGCGACGGAGCGTCTCGTCGCGCACGCCGAGAAGGTCAAGGGCGGCGGCAGCAAGCGCGAGCACGATCTCGCGTGGCGCGAGCAACCCGTCGGCAAGCGCCTCGCGCACGCGCTCGTGCACGGCTTCGTCGACTTCATCGACACCGACGTCGAGGAGGCGCGGCAGGCGCTCGGGCGCTCGCTCCTCGTCATCGAAGGCCCCTTGATGGACGGCATGAAGGTCGTCGGCGACCTCTTCGGCGCGGGCAAGATGTTCCTCCCGCAGGTGGTCAAGAGCGCGCGCGTGATGAAGCGCGCCGTCGCCTATCTCGAGCCGTTCATGACGGCGGAGAAGGAGGCGTCGGGCGGCAGCGGACCGACGAGCCAAGGTAAGATCCTCCTCGCGACGGTGAAGGGCGACGTCCACGACATCGGCAAGAACATCGTGGGCATCGTGCTCGCCTGCAACAACTACGAGGTGATCGACCTCGGCGTGATGGTGCCGACGACGACGATCCTCGACGAGGCGGCGAAGCAGGGCGTGGACCTCGTCGGCGTCTCGGGGCTGATCACGCCCTCGCTCGACGAGATGGTGGGAGTCGCGCGCGAGATGAAGCGGCGCGGGATGACGCAGCCGCTCCTGATCGGCGGCGCGACGACGAGCCGGCAGCACACGGCGGTGCGCATCGCGCACGAGTACGAGCATCCGGTGGTGCACGTGCTCGACGCGAGCCGCGCGGCGGGCGTCGCGTCGGCGCTCCTCGATGAGCGGCAGCGCGCGGCGTTCGACGGAAAGAACCGCGAAGAGCAGCAGATGTTGCGCACGCTCTTCGCGCGCAAGAACGAGAAGCCGATGGTGCCCATCGCGCTCGCGCGCGAGAACCGCACGCGCATCGAGTGGCGCGCTGAGGATGTGCCGCAGCCGGCGTGGCTCGGCGTGCGGCAGCTCGAGGTGCCGCTCGAAGAGCTCGTGCCGTACATCGACTGGACGTTCTTCTTCACGGCGTGGGAGCTCGTCGGGAGGTTCCCCGCGATCCTCGAGCACCCTGAGCAGGGCGCCGTCGCGCGGGAGCTCTACGCCAACGCGCGCACGCTGCTCGACCGGATCGTGCGTGAGAGGCTGTTCACCGCGCGCGCCGCGTATGGCTTCTTCGCGGCGAACGCGCACGGCGACGATGTCGTGCTCTACGCCGACGAGACCCGGGCGGAGGAGCTCGCGCGCTTCCCGATGCTGCGGCAGCAGGGCGTCAAGAGCGACGATGAGCCGCACCGCTCGCTCGCGGACTTCGTCGCGCCGCAGGCGACGGGCCTCCGCGATCACGTCGGCGCGTTCGTCGTCACGACGGGGCTCGGCGTCGACGCGCTCGTGCGCGCGTTCGAGGCGGAGCACGACGACTACTCGGCGATCCTCGCGAAGGCGCTCGCGGACCGCTTGGCGGAGGCGTTCGCCGAGTATCTGCACGAGCGCGCGCGCCGCGAGTGGGGCTACGGCGAGGCGCAGAAGCTCACGAGCGAGGAGCTCATGGGCGAGAAATATCGGGGAATTCGCCCCGCCTTCGGCTACCCCGCGTGCCCCGATCACACGCCGAAGCGCGCGCTCTTCACGCTGCTCGACGCCCACGCCGCCGGCGTGACGTTGACGGAGAGCCTCGCGATGTCGCCCGCCGCGAGCGTCAGCGGGCTCTACTTCGCGCACCCCGAAGCGCGGTACTTCATGGTCGGTCGCCTCGACCGCGATCAGGTCGAGGACTACGCGCGTCGCACCGGCATGAGCGTCGCCGAGACCGAGCGCTGGCTCGCTCAGCAGCTCGGCTACGAGCCGAGCGCGCGCTGAGCTTCTGCGCGTCGACGGTCGGGTTCAGCGCGGTGGCGGACCTCAACGTCGGTCGGGTTCAGGGCGGCTGACCTCAACGTCGGTCGGGGTCAGCTCGTC
>CAIUAC010000533.1 GCA_903896985.1 uncultured Sandaracinus sp. | reverse complement strand
GGACGCGGGGGCAGCGGACGCGGGCGTGCGCGATGCTGGCTTGCGCGACGCGGCCCCGCCCGCGCTCACGCCGCCGCGCCTGCTGAGCGGCGCGGAGCTTGCGCTGCCGGAGGGCACGGAGCCCTTGCCGAGCGGGAGCGCGGTCGAGCTTCAGCTCGATCTCGGCGCCGACGGCGCGGTGCGTGAGGTGCTCGTCTTGACGCCGCTCCGCGCGGACATCGACCCGCTCGTCGTCGAGGCTGCGCGCACGATGCGCTTCGAGCCGGCGCGGCGCGGCGAGACGGCGATCCCCGCGCGCGTGCGCTTTCGCTTCGGCGTGCGAGCTGATGCCCGCACGACCGCGCCGTTGGGCTCCGATGCAGGCACGACCGCAGCGGTGGGCTCCGATGCAGGCACGACCGCAGCGGTGGGCTCCGATGCCGGCACGACCGCAGCGGTGGGCTCCGATGCCGGCGTCGCGACGGCGACGGCCCCCGACGAGCCCATTCACTCGTTCAGCGCGCGCGCCCTCGTCGTGCCCCGGGAGACCGGCGCCGCGACGCGCGTCGTGCTGACGGCAGAAGAGCTCTCGACCGTGCCCGGCACCTTCGGCGAGCCGCTGCGCGTCGTCGCCTCGCTCCCCGGCGTCGCGCGCTCACCGTTCGGGCTCGGCTACTACGTCGTGCGCGGCGCGGCGTTCGAGAACACCGGCTTCTTCGTGGACGGCTTCCAGGTGCCGCTCCTCTATCACCTCGCGGCGGGCCCGGCGGTCATCTCGTCACGGCTCGTCGATCAGCTCGACTTCTATCCGGGCGGCTATCCCGTGCGGTACGGGCGCCTCAACGCCGGGATCATCGCGCTGCACACCGCGCCGCCCGACCGCGACACGTTCTCGTTCGAGCTCGAGCTCGACGTCTTTCGCGCGAGCGCGCTCGCCGTGCTGCCGCTGCCCGAGCACAAGGGCGCCATCGCGGTCGCGTTTCGCCGCAGCTACTACGAGCTGGTGCTGCCGCTGCTGATCGACGGCATCTCGCTCTCGTTCACTGACTGGCAGGTGCGCCTCGACTACAAGCTGAGCCGCCGGGTGAAGGCGTCGCTCTTCGTGTTCGGCTCGAGCGACACGCTCGACACCGAGACGGCGCTCGGCACCGGGCGGACGGCGACGACCTCGACGACGGGCGTCGGCTACGGCTTCACGCGCGCCATCGCGAAGGTCGAGGCGCGGCTCTCAGGGCAGCTGCGCTGCTCGTGGAGCGGCACCATCGGGCAAGACACGACCTCGACGCAGATGCGCGAGGGCGGCGCGGCGGGGCTCTCGCTCGGCATCGGCGCGACGGTGTTCGGCGAGCGCCTCGACCTCAGCTGGCAGCCGACGACGCACCTGCGCACCGACGTCGGGCTCGACCTCGCGGGCTACGCGATCGCGATGAACGCGGCGCTGCCGCTGCCGCCGGGCTTCGGCGAGATCCCGAGCCCGGACTTCGCGCCGCAGACGTTTCACTTCGACGTCTCGCTGATCGCGCTCGGCGTCGGGGCGTTCGTCGAGCAGAAGGTCGAGCTCGGCCCGCTCGAGCTGACGGGCGGGCTGCGCGTCGATCAGTATCGCTACGGCGAGGTCTCGACCGCGCTGCTCGAGCCGCGCCTCGTCGCGCGCCTCACGCTCTCGGACGTCGTCACGCTGAAGGCGGCGACGGGGCTCTTCTCGCAGACGCCGCAGCCGTTTCAGCTCTTGCCGAACCTCGGCTCGCCGAGCCTCTCGCCGAACCGCTCGTGGCAGTCGTCTGCGGGCGTCGACCTGAAGCTGCCCGCGTCCATCGAGGTCGAGTCGCAGCTCTACTACACGCAGATGTACGGCCTCGCGCGCCCCTCGACGGGGCTCGTGCCGGACGGCGAAGGCGCTCGGCGGCAGTTCTTCTTCGACGACGGCGAGGGGCGCTCGTACGGCTTCGAGCTGCTCGTGCGCCGCAAGATCGCGGACGGGCTCTACGGCTGGCTCAGCTACACGCTCTCGCGGAGCGAGCGCTTCGTCGAGGGGCACGACGCCGTGCCGTTCACCTTCGATCAGACGCATATGCTGAACCTCGCCGCGAGCTACAAGCTCTGGCGCTTCCGCTTCGGCGCGCGCTTTCAGCTCGCGAGCGGGCGCCCGATGCAGGCGGTGACGGGCGCCGTCTACGACGCGGACTCGACGGATTACTCGCCCATCCTCACGGGGCTGACGGCGCGGCTGCCCATCTATCATCAGCTCGATCTGCGCGTGGACTACGAGTTCCCGCTCGGTCCGTTCGAGGCGTCGGTCTTCGTGGACGGGCTCAACGTGTACAACGCGCAAAACGCGGAAGGCTTGCAGTATCAGTACGACTTCAAGCGCAGCTTCCGATTGCCCGGCTTGCCCGCGCTCGCCACGCTCGGCTTCAGGCTGGTGTACTGAGATGAGCTCACGCGCCCCAAGACTGACGCTCTCAGTGCTCGTCGCGCTCGCGGCGCTCGGCGCCTCGGCGTGCATCCCCACGGCGAACTTCGACGAGCGCTCGAAGGTGAAGTCGCCGCGCATCCTCGCGATCGTCGCCGATCACCCCGAGCTCGGACCGGGCGACTCCACGACGCTGTCGGTGCTCTTCGCGGACCCGCTCGGCGGGGGGCGCGCGGTGAAGTATCGCTGGACCGCGTGCGTCGCGACGGAGTCGCTCGGCGGCGGGGGCGCCGGGCTGAACGGCGCGCAGTACGGGATGCAGGAGGCCGCCGCGGGCTGCTCCGATCCGGCGGCGGCGTACGACCTCGGCGAGGGCGAGACCGCCCTCTTGGTCGCGCCGCCCGAGGCGACCATCGACGTGCTCGTCGCGCGCTTTCGCGAGCTGGTCGGCAGCGCGATCTCGGACGCGTACGTCGAGCGCCTGCTGACGGATGTCGGGCTGCAGCTCACCGTGCAGGTCGCCGTCTACACCGACGGCGCGGCGGGCGAGGAGCTGCTGACGACGGGCTTCAAGCGCGTCGTCGTCAGCCGCCGCGCGCAGAAGGGCACGAACCCGCCGCGCCCGCGCTTCGCGGTCGGCGACTACGGCGTGATCAGCGCGTACGCGCCGGGCGGCTCGGGCTTCGACTGCCTGACCGAGAGCGGCGAGCCGCTCGTCGTGCCCCCGCGGACGAGCCTCGCGCTGCGCCCAGATCCGACGCCGCAGGACCCGCTCGACACGGCGACGGACGAGCCGTGGACGCTCGACGCGACCTGCACGGACACCGACCCCGTCACCGAGTGCTACGGCATCCTCGACCCGCAGGGCTTCTTCACGAACAAGCCCGAGGGCGCGTTCTATTCGTGGCTGATCACGGCGGGCGAGCTCTTCGAGGGCACGACGCTGCGCCCCGCGCGCGACGACGAGTGGACCTCGCCGGCCGCACCCGGCGACGTGACGATGTGGGTCATCACGCGCGACGGACACGGCGGCACCGCGGCCTGCCGCGCGACCATCACCGTGCGCTGAAGTGCTCTTGAACGCGCGCACCGCGGCGTGAGCGCGGGCCTACTCCCAACGGAGCGTGCCGGCGCGGGCGGCGGCGAAGAGCTCGTCTTGGCCGTGCGCGAGCGGGCTCGGGAGCGCGTCCTCGGGGAAGAGGCGCGCCTCGAGGATCTCGAGCGCGTTCGACGGGGGGCGCTCGGGCTCGCTGACGGTCGCCGCGACGACGACGGTGACGGCGTGAAAGCGGAGGTCGCGGTGCGGGCTCGACCAGACGCCGAGCAGCGCGCCCGGGGTGAGCACGCGCGCGCCGGTCTCCTCAGCGACCTCGCGGTCGAGCGCGGTGCGCAGCGTCTCGCCCCACTCGAGCGTGCCGCCCGGCAGCGCCCACTCGCCGGTGTCGCCGCGGCGCACGAGCAGGTAGCGGCCGTCCGCCGTGCGCGCGACCGCGAGCAGGCCGACGACGGGCCGGCGCAGCACGTGCCGCGCGGCCTCTTTCACGATGCCCCAGGCGGCGCGCGGGATCTTCACGGCGGGACCGTAGCAGCGCGCGGCGGCTCGAACGATGTTGACCGGCGTTCAACGTCGGCTAGCACTCTCCGATGAGCCGAGCAGACGCGCGCGACTTCGAGGTAGCCATCGTGGGGACGGGCTTCTCCGGGCTCGCGGTGGGGCACTACCTCAAGCAGGCGGGCATCGAGTCGTTCGTCTTGTTGGAGAAGGCGGCAGAGGTCGGCGGCACCTGGCGCGAGAACACCTATCCGGGCGCGGCGTGCGATGTGATGTCGCACCTCTACTCGTTCTCGTTCGCGCCGAACCCGCGCTGGTCGCGCGTCTACTCACCGCAGCCCGAGATCCTCGCGTACCTGAAGCGCGTCGCCGCGGACGAGGGGCTCCTGCCGCACTGCCGCTTTCACGCCGAGGTGCGCGGCGCGGACTTCGACGAGGCGAGCGGGCGCTGGACGGTGCGCCTCGCGGACGGCTCGACGGTGCGCGCGCGGTCGCTGATGCTCGGGAACGGCGGGCTGCATCTGCCGGCGACTCCGGAGCTTCCGGGGCGCGAGCGCTTCGAAGGGCCAGCGTTTCACTCGGCGTGCTGGGACCACGGCGTCGACCTGCGCGGCAAGCGCGTCGGCGTGATCGGGACGGGCGCGAGCGCCATTCAGATCGTGCCGTCGATCGCGGCGCAGGTCGCGCAGCTGCACGTCTTTCAACGCAGCCCCGCGTGGGTCGTGCCGCGCCTCGACCGCGCGTACACGCCGCTCGAGCAGGCGATCTTTGCGCGCCTGCCGCTCGCGAGGCGCGCGCAGCGAGCTGCGATTTACTGGCGAAACGAGCTGACCAGCCTCGCCTTCGTCCGCGGCGCGCGCTTCGCGAAGCTCGCCGAGAGGATGGGCGTCGAGCACCTGCGCGCCAGCGTCCCCGACCCCGCGCTGCGGTCCCGGCTCACGCCGAGCTACCGCCTCGGCTGCAAGCGCGTGCTCGTGTCGAACGACTACTTCCGGGCGTTCCTGCGCCCGAACGTCGAGCTCGTCAGCGAGGGCATCGCCGAGCTGACCGCGCGCGGCGTGCGCACCGTCGATGGGCGCGAGCGCGACCTCGACGTGCTCGTCTGCTGCACGGGCTTTCGGACGAACGCGTACCTCTCGAAGCTCGAGGTGCGCGGCGCGGGCGGGCGCGAGCTCAACGAGACCTGGCATGGCGCGCCGGAGACGTTCCTCGGGCTCACGGTCAGCGGCTTTCCGAACTTGTGCTTGCTGATGGGCCCGAACACCGGGCTCGGCAGCAGCTCGATGGTCTTCATGATCGAGGCGCAGGCGCGGTACGCGGTGCAGTGCGTGCGCGCGCTCCGGGAGCGAGCGCTCGTGTCGCTCGACGTGCGCGCCGAGGTGCAGCGGGCGTACGACGAGGAAATTCAGCGCAAGCTGCGCGACACCATCTGGGCGTCGGGCTGCACGAGCTGGTACCAGGCGCCCGACGGCCGCATCGTCGCGCTCTGGCCCGGGCTGACGCTCGAGTACTGGGCGCGCACGCGCCGCCTCGACCTCGACGACTACGTGCAGCGAAGGTAGCGCCCGCGCGCGGCGGCCCCATATTGCGGCGCGTGCAGCCCTGGATGTCGGTCGCTCTCACCGTAGTCGCCGTGCTCGTCGCGCTCGGGCTCGCCGGCTGGCTGCACCTGCGTTACTGGGTCCGCAAGCTGACGGTGCCGCTGCACTACGCCTCGACCGAGCGCCTCGCGCTCGCCGACGGTGCGGCGATCGAGCTTCGGCACCTCGCGCACGAGCCGTCCGACGAGGTGCGCGAGCCGCCGCTGCCGCCCGTGCTGATCGTGCACGGCATCGGCGCGAACCATCGCAACCTCGACCTCACGAACGACCGCTCGCTCGCGCGCGTGCTCGCCGCCGCGGGGCGCGATGTCTGGCTGCTCAGGCTGCGGAGCGCGCTCCCGACGCCCGCTCGGCTGATGCGCTTCGACGCGATGGTGAAGCACGATGTGCCGACGGCGGTGCGCGCCGTGCTCGCGCACACGGGGCAGCCGGCGCTCGACTACGTCGGCTTCTCGATGGGCGGGATGCTGCTCTATGCCGGGCTCGGGCGGACGGTGCCGCTCGCGGAGGTGCGCCGCGCGGTGCTCGTGGGCTCGCCGGGGCGCATCGTGCTGCCGCTCTCGGCGATGCGCGCGCTGCGCTTTCTGCCGCGCGCGCTGACGCCGAGCTTGCCGGTGCGCGTGCTCTCACGGCTGACCGCGTTCGCCGCCGACTGGCTGCCGACGACGCCGCTGCACCACGTCGTCTACAACCCGCGCAACATGCCGCCGGGCCTCGCGGGCGCGGCGCTCGTCAACATGATCGAGGACCTGCCGGGGGCGCTCTTGGCGGACTTCGCGGCGTGGGGCTTCGCCGACGGGGAGCTGCGGCTCGACGGCGCGCGCCTCCTCGACGGGCTGCACGGCGTCGAGACGCCGGTGGCGTTCTATGCGGGCGCCGCCGACGGGCTCGCGCCGCCCGATTCAGTCCGCGCGGCGCACGACGCGTGGGGCGCGAACGTGCCGGGCTTCACGGACAAGTCGTTCGCCGTGCTCGGCGTCGCGCACGGGTCGAGCGCCGACTATGGGCACGGCGACCTCGCGGCGGGGGAGGCGGTCGCGCGGGAGCTGTTTGAGCCGGTGCTCGCGTTTCTCGACCGGGGGTGACGGCGCGGCGGCGCGACGGCCGCGCAGATGACTGCGAGGG
>CAIUAC010000532.1 GCA_903896985.1 uncultured Sandaracinus sp. | reverse complement strand
TCGGTCAGCGCGATCTGCCGCCGGGCGTCGCCGGACCGCGCGCGGCGTCCTATTGGAGGAGTTCGGTGACTTTCGGCTACTCCTTCTTTGGGGTGGTCGACGCGATTCGCTTCGAGCTCGGCGCGCTGCGCGGTGAGCAGGAGCTGGTCGGCTCCGACGCCGCGCGCACGAAGGACGCGCTCGGCTTCAACTGGGGCTCGGGCGAGCTGCTCTTTCGCCTGCACGAGCTGGTGCGCGTGCGCTCTCGCCTCGTCTTCGGCGTGTCGCAGTCCGGCTTCGAGCTCGGCGGCGCGCTGGCCCTCGTCGTCGGCGAGCCCGAGGGAACGGGGCTCGAGCTAGGCGTCGAGGGCGTGACGGGGCTCGGCGTGACGGGTCGGCTGCGGCTCGGCTGGGCGACTGTGCCGCGCGTGCCGATGGGCGCGACCATCGAGCTGACCAACTTCCCGACGGGCGATGCGGCTGGCGTCCGGCTGCTCTTCGACGCGGGCTACGAGCTCTATCCGGGGGCGCTGCTGCGCGTCACGGGCGGCTATCGAGGCTGGACGAGCGTCGTCGGCGGGCCGTCCCTGGCGGCTGACCTCCTCCTCGCGTTCTGATCTCACTGCCTCGTCGCGAGGTGACGGGCGTCAAATACGGTCGGCGCCGACTATGAGCATCATCCCGACGATGCCCGAAGTCCCGCCGGCCAAGAAGTTCGAGATTCTCTGCGAGATCACGCGCGCGCAGCACTTCGCCTGGCACGCAGCCGTGCGAAAGGTCTGCCCGGACGTGGACCCGATGGCCGTGACGCTCGAGATGTGGCGAGTCACGGGCGCGCAGACAGGCGAAGCGTACGTTCGTCGCATCGACCGCAAGCTGCCGATTGCCCCGCAGATCGCCGCGGGGATCTGCCGCAGCAGCGAGTGCATGGGCGAGGACGCGACGCTCGAGAGCGGCGCCACCGAGCGCGAGGCGTTCGTCGTTCACCGCGCGTGTCCTTGGCAGCGCTGGCACGAGAAGCAGGACCTCGTGAAGGAGGACCGTCCGGGCTGCGACGAGTGGTTCCGCGAGACCATCGCTGCGGTCAATCGCGCGCTCGGTACCGACGTGCGCTTCGAGACGCTCGAGACCCTCCCGGACGGCGGCACGACCTGCCGTCGCCGGCTCTGGGAGTAGCCGCGCGACCGACGCCATCGCCTTGACATGGTTTGGGCAACCGCCTAAACCATGCGCCTAATGAGGCGCCGCGCGTGAAGCCCGAAGAGACCAAGGCGAAGATCCTCGCGGCGACCGATCATCTTTTCGGCGCGCTCGGCTTCGACGCGACGACGACGCGCGACATCGCCGAGCAGTCGGGCGTCAACAAGGCGCTGATTCACTATCACTTCGGCAGCAAGGACGAGCTGCTCGCCGCGGTGCTCGACGGCTACTACGCGCGCCTGCGCGTCACGATGCTCGCGGCGCTCGGGCGGAGCGCGGAGCCCGAGCAGCAGGCGGCGGATATCCTCGACGCGTACGCGGATTTTCTCGCCGAGAACCGTACGTTTTGCTCGATCGTGCAGCGCGAGGTCGCGAGCGGGCGGCACATGGAGAAGATCCTCGCGGGGACGCTGCCGGTGTTCCAGCTCGGCACCGCTTGGCTCTCGCAGGTAGCGCCCAACGCCCCGCCGGGGCTCGAGCTGATGCAGGTGCTGACGAGCGTCTACGGGATGGTCGTCACGTACTTCACCTACGGCCCGGTGCTCGCGCAGTTGACCGGGAAAGACCCGTTCTCGCCCGAGGCGCTCGAGGCGCGCAAGCGACACGTGCATCACGTCGTCGCGCTCCTGTTTCGCGAGCTCCGAGGCGACGCGAAGACGAAGAAGGAAGGCCAGGCATGGGCACGCTCCACCCGAAGAACGCCGCGCAAAAAGCCCGTCTCCTGAGCGCCGAGCACTGGCTCTGCATGGAGCGCGCTCGGTATTACACCGAGGCGCACCGCGAGACGGGAGGGCAGCATCCGTCGCTGCGGGCGGCGCGCGCGCTCGAGCGCGTGCTCGCGAAGATGACGGTGCGGATCGAGCCCGATGAGCTGCTCGTCGGCAACCGCTCGTCGAAGCTGATCGCCCCGCCCATCGCGCCGGAGCGCGGGGACTTCACGTTCGTCTTTCAGCACCTCTTCGACGAGCTGAAGGCCTTCGGCTACCGCATCGAGCCAGAGGATGAGCGCGTACTCTTCGACGAGCTGATCCCGTATTGGAGGGGCAAGACCGTGCGCGACGCGAAGATCGCTGCGTTTCGCGCGCACGGGCTCTCGAGCGAGCTGGCGGCGTCCCCGCGTGAGCTTCGACGGAAGCTGCGCGGCTTTGGCGTGCGCCCGCTGCTGCGCCTCGTCGTCGAGGACGACGGGCGCAAGCGCGGAGTGTTCGCGCGCGCGCTCGAGGGTGGACGCTTGGTCGCGCGACTGCCTGGGCTGCTGAGCGCGGTGCGCGCCGGCTCCGGCGACAACCTCAAGGGGCGAGGGCGCTGCACCGACACGCAGGCGCAC
>CAIUAC010000531.1 GCA_903896985.1 uncultured Sandaracinus sp. | reverse complement strand
GGCGAGCGCCGAGGCCGCGCGGCGGGACGCGATGATCGCGCGCTATCGCCATGTGCTCGATGGCGATCCGAGCGCGGCGTTCGCGCTGCAGCGCCTCCTCGAGCTGGTGCGCGAGCGCGACGGCGGCGTCGACGTGCTGGTGGCGTCGCTCGAGCAGGAGGTCGCCGCGCAGGCGTCGGCCTACGCCCAGCGCATGCTCCTCGCGGGGCTCTATCGAGCGCAGAGCCGGAGCGCCGACTCGCAGCGCCTCTACCGCGAGGCCGCGCGGCTCCGACCCGACGCGGCTGCGCCCCTCGCCGCGCTCGCCGCGCTCGTCCGCGCCGACGGGCAGGTTCCCGAGGCGCGCGCGCTCTACGACGAGGCGCTCGGGCGCGTGCGCGAGGACGCCGCGCGGCAAGACCTCGTGCGGCAGGTCGCGGAGCTCGCGATGGACGCGGGCGATTGGGACGCGGCCCGCGCCTACTACGATCGGCTCGTCCCGGCGCGCGGCGCGAGCGTCTATCTCGCTACGGAGTACGCGCGGGCGCTCTCGGCGCGCAACGAGCACGTGCGCGCGGCGGCGGAGCTCGAGCGGGTGCGGCAGCGGCTGCGCGGAGATGCGCGTGTGCTCGGGCCGTTGTTGCGCGACCTCGGCCGCGCGTACCGCGACGCGGGGGACGCGCCGCGGGCGATCGCCGCGCTCGAGGAGGCGCTCCGGGCGACGCGTGAGAGCGGGCTGCGGGCCGAGCTCTACGAGGTGCTGACCGACACCTACCGCCGCGCGGGTCGTCTCCCGGAGTTCGCGCTCGCGCTGCGCTCGGACGCGCGCCCCGACGCGACGGCCGCGCGCGCTGCCATCGAGGACGAGCTCGGGCACGACGACGAGGCGCTCGCCGCGTACAGGCGCGTGCTCGCCGGCAACGGGCGCGACGTCGACACGCGCGTCCGCGTCGTGCAGCTTCTTGCGCGCTCTGGGCGGCTCGCGGAGGTCGTCGAGGAGTACCGCGCGCTCCTCCGTGCCGTGCCTGGAGAGCCTCGCTTCGTGGTCGAGCTCGCGCAGCTGCTGGTGCAGACGGGGCGGCGCGACGAGGCGCTCCGGCTCGCCGCGGAGACGAGCCGACGCTTCGCGCGCGAGCCGCGCGTGCACCGGGCGCTCGCTGAGCTCTACGCCCGCTGGAACGAGAGCGCGCTCGCGGCGCAGGAGGTCGCCGTGCTCGCGCGCATCGAGCCGAACGACCCGATGCACCTCGTCGCGCTCGGCGCGCAGCAGCTCGAGGCGGGCGATGCGGACGCCGCGCGCGCGACGTGGCGGCGGATCCTGACCGTCGAGACCGATCAAGCGCGGGCGCAGTCGATGCTCGGCGGCATCTACGCGGACCACGACTTTCTCCCCGATGCGCTGACGGCCTATCGGGAGGCGGTGCGCCTCGCGCCCGACGACGTCGAGGCGCTGCGCGGGCTCGCGGGCGTGCTCGAGCGCACCGGGGAGAGCACGCAGGCGGCGGAGATCTGGCAGCGAGTGCTGACCGCGGCGACCGACCGCGCCGAGCGGCGCGAGGCGAGGCAGCGGATCGTCGCGCTCTGGGGGCGCGCGCACGAGCTGCCGAGGCGGCTCGCCGAGCTCGAGCGGAGCTTCCGCGCGGAGCCGCCCGACCTCGAGGCGGGGCGCTTCCTCGCCGAGGCGTACGCGCGCTCTTCGCCGCCGCGCGCGGCTGACGCGGAGCGCGTCCTCGACCGGCTCGTCAGCGCCGCGCCGGGGGACGTCGAGTCGCTCCTCGCGCTCGAGCGCGCGCGCACCGTGCGCGGGGATCTCGCGGGGGCGCTCGCCGTGCTCGAGCGGCTCGTGCAGGCGGACGAGCGCCGCGCGGGCACGTACCTGCAGCGCATGGCGGAGCACGCGCTCGCGCTTTATCGGGACGCCGACGCGATCGCGTACGCGCGCCGCGCCGTCGAGCGCAGCCCGGACGACGCCGCGGGGCAGCGCCGGCTCGGGGACCTCTACCGAGCGCGGCAAGATGTGCCGAACGCGATCGTCGCCTATCGCCGCGCGATCGAGCTCGATGACCGGCTCTTCGCGACGTACTTCGACCTCGCGGAGATCTACCTCGCGTCCGGTCAGGCGCCCGAGGCGGACGGGCTCTTTCGACGCGTCGTGCGGACCTCGCCCGACGACGATCTCGTCGCTCGCGCCGCGCGCTCGTCCATCCAGATCCACCTCGGCGCGGGCACGCTCGAGGCGCTCGAGCAGGAGCTGCTGCCGCTCGTGCTCGCGAGCCCGGAGCGCCCGATCTTGCGGCGCCTCGTCATCGAGCTCTACGAGGCGCTCGTCGGGCCCCTCGCGATCGCCGCGCGGCGCAGTGACGCGGCGGGGGTCGACGCGCAGGCACGGCTCACGCGCATCGGCGGGCGCGCGCTCAAGCCCCTGCTGGAGGCGCTGGCCGACTCGGACCCGGCGCAGCGCGAGACGGCCGTTGGGCTGCTCGCGGAGCTCGGCAACGCCAACGCGGCGGGCCCTCTGCTCGCGCTCGCCGAGGCCGATGGCGACGTGACCCTGCGGGCGCGCGCGCTCGTCGCCGCGGGGCTGCTCGGGCAGGCGTCGCCTCAGCAAGCGGCGCGCTTTGCGGC
>CAIUAC010000530.1 GCA_903896985.1 uncultured Sandaracinus sp. | reverse complement strand
CGGGCTCAGAACTCGCGCCGAATTCGCAGTAGCTGCGAGAATTCGTACGCCGCGCGGAGTGGCTCGAACGTCGGGTCGAGCAGCAGATCCTCGTCGCGCAGTTGCCCGTCCACGTAGGCCTGATACGCCGTCGCCCACCAGCGCGCGAGGTCGGGCGCAGCGGGCATCACGCTCGCGCGCGAGGGCTGCGTCAGCGGCAGTTGTTCTTGATGCAGGAGCGCGCGCCGCACCGCCGCGACGCGGTCCTTGTCGTCCGTCTCGACCGTCTGACCTGCGAGTTGGTCGAGCAGGCGAGTCCAGCGGCTCAGGTCCGCGTCGCCGCGCGCGATCTTCCCGAGGACGTCGGCCACTCGCCCCGGCGTCGTCTCTCGCTGCGCCCAGCGGTACGCGGGCGCACGCGCGGCTAGACGCCCAGCAGCCTCGAACGCCGCGGGGCGGTCGCCGAGCAGCGCCGCGACCTTGAGCGCTTCCCAGTCGCACCAAAGCAGCGGCGGGACGCAGCGCGCCGCGCGCAGGTAGCTCTCGAGCGCGTCGTCTGGGCGCCCGGCGCGCTTGAGCGCGTGCGCCACCGTCGCGTGCGCGCTCGCGACGTCGGACTCGATCGCCGCGTGCCGCTCGCCCGCGCGCAGGTACTTGTCGAGCGTGAATTGGTCGAAGAAGTCGGGGGAGGTCCAGCCCGCGACCATCGTGCGGCACCAGCCGTCGAAGGTCCGGTGCACGAGACGAACCTCGCCCGTGTCGACGAAGTAGTCGATGATCGGCCAGGTATCGGCGACGGGGCCGGCGCTCCGGTCGAAGGCGAGCAGCGCGCCCTCGTCGTTCTTGTGGAACGGCAGCGGCAGATCGGGGTCGAGGAACGAGCGCTCCATGCGCTCGGCGAGCTCCTTCAGGGACGCCTCCATCGTCTCGCCGAGGGGCTGACCGACGCCGAGCAGCGTGCCGGTCGGCAGCGCCGCGCCGTTGAACTTGCTGAGCGCGAGGCGCAGGTCCGTCGGCAGCGGGCTGCCGATCTGATGCTCGAGGTGGGACAGCTCCGCGGCCGTCGCGGGATGGTTCGGCCGGATGCCGAGCGCCTCACCTTGCGACCGCACGACCCGCATGAAGTCCTCGACGCCGCGGTGCATAGGGCCGGGAGCCTAGCAACAAATCGCCGTCCGGTGGAATCGCAGACCGCGGACCGCTGTCGCGCCTGCTGGACGCCGGGAGCGCGCCCGCCCCGCGGCTCGCAGTCCCTAGAAGCAGACCTTGTTTCGCCCGCCGCGCTTGGCTTCGTAGAGCTTCTCGTCGGCGCACTTGAGGAACGCGAGCACGTCCCAGCGGTCCTCCAGCTGGGCGACGCCGATCGACACCGTGACGGGGATCGACTCGCTCTCGAAGACGAAGCGGTGCCGCTCGATCAGCGTCCGAATCTGCTCGGCGATGACCACCGCGCCCTCGCGGGGCGTCTCGGGCAGGGCGATGCAGAACTCCTCGCCACCGTAGCGGGCGAGGACGTCGTCCGGGCGCAGGCGCGTGCGCACGAGCGTCGCCAGCTCCTTGAGGACGTAGTCGCCGGCGAGGTGCCCGAAGCTGTCGTTCACCGTCTTGAAGTGGTCGATGTCGAACATGCCGAGCGACAGCGGGCGCTGGTGGCGCCGCGCGCGCGGGATCTCGCGCTCGAGCGACTCGAGCAAGAAGCGCTTGTTGTTGGCGCCTGTGAGACCATCGATGATGGTCATCTTGTAGATGGTCTCGTGGTACTGCGCCTCGACGTCCGAGCCGCTCAGGAACTTCAGGATCGTGTCGCCGACCTTCACCTGGTCGCCCCGACGGAGCTGATATTCCTTCACCTGCTCGTCGTTGACGTAGGTGCCGTTCGTCGAGTCGAGGTCCATCACGACCCACGCGCGGTTCTTCCGCTCGATGCGGCAGTGCCGGCGGGAGACGGAGTCGTTCTCGAGGACGAAGGTGTTCTCGCCGCCGCGCCCGAGGCTGAACCCCTCGTTCGCGAGCACGTGGCGCTTGCCGAATTGGCGAGCGTCCGACGTGTAAATCACGACGAGACAGTCCTCTCCCTTGTCGGACTTGTCTGGTTTGACGTCTTCGAGCGGAGTAATCCGCGTCTTGATATCCGAGTCCAAGTCCGCCCTCGGCGCCTCGCGCCCAGTAGCTACACGACAACGCACACCGTAGCAGGGGCCGTCGTCCGCCTCAAGGATGATCACAGCCCACCAAGCCGGTTGCGGGGAAGGGCCTCGCCGTGGCAGTCAGTCGGGGAGCCATGTCTGCGCACCACCCCTTCCTCGCGGTCGCCGGCAGCATCGGCTCCGGCAAGACGACCCTCACGCGCCGCCTCGCGCACCGCCTCGAGGTCCGTGGGCTCTACGAGTCGACGGAGGCGAACCCCTACCTCGCCGATTTCTACCGCGATATGCCGCGGTACTCGCTGCCGTTGCAGCTGCGCTTCCTGGCGCTGCGCGTCGGCGAGACCCGCGAGGTGCAGCGCCTCGGCTTGAGCGCCGTCCAGGACCGCACCTGCTACGAGGACGCGGACATCTTCGCCGCCAACCTCCACGAGCGCGGCGACATGGACGACCGCGACTGGGACACCTACCTGCTCGTCTCCGGGCAGCTGCTCGCGGGGCTCGAGCCTCCGGACCTGCTCGTCTACTTGTCGCGCTCCCCCGCCGGCTGCCTCGCGCAGATCCAGAAGCG
>CAIUAC010000529.1 GCA_903896985.1 uncultured Sandaracinus sp. | reverse complement strand
CGCCGCCATCCGCGGCAGCGTCGGCATCGACGTTCCGAGCTCCCAATCGCGCAGGTCCGCGAGCAGCGCGCTCGCGTCCGCGAAGCGCTCGTCAGGCTTCTTCGCCAAGCAGCGCAGCACGATGCGATCGAGCTCCGCCGGCACGTCGACGTTGAGGCTCGACGGCGGTGGCGGCATATCGCGCGTCACCGCGACGACCGTCCCGATCAGCGTCTCGCGAACGAACGGGTTCTCGCCCGTCAGCAGCTCGTAGAGGATCACGCCGAGCGCGAAGAGATCCGCGCGATGGTCCACCGCGCCGCCGAGCGCCTGCTCCGGCGCCATGTACGCGGGAGTCCCGACGATCGTGCCGTCCCGCGTCACGAGCGACGCGCCCTTGCCCACCGGCTCGTCGTTCGGCGCGAGCAGCTTCGCGATCCCGAAGTCGAGGATCTTCACCTGACCGTCGTCGTCCACCATCACGTTGTCGGGCTTCAAGTCCCGGTGCACGACGCCGGCCGCGTGCGCCTTCGCGACGCCGCGCACGACCTCGCGCACGAGCGCGACGACCGCCGTCACGCTGCTCGGACGCGCCGCGCGCAACGTGCGCCCGCGCACCAGCTCCATCGCGATGAAGACGTGCTCGCCGTCCTCGCCGATCTCGTAGATCGTCGCGATCGACGGATGCGTGAGCGACGCCGCGGTGCGCGCCTCGCGCAGGAATCGCTTGCGCGTCTCGGCGTCCGTGACGAGCTCCGGCGGCAACAGCTTGAGCGCGACCTCGCGTCGCAGCTTCTCGTCCGTCGCGCGATACACCACGCCCATCCCGCCCTGCCCGAGTTTTCCGCGCAGCAAAAAATGCGCGATGCGCGTGCCCGCCGCGAGGGCGCCCGGGCTCGACGCGGGGGCGGGCGGGTCGCCCGGGGGGCTGCTCGCGGCGGTGTCTTCGATCGGTGCCATGGACGCGCCCGGAGCATACGCACGGTTGGCCTCATGGTTCTAGGCGGGCAGCCGTCGTTCGCATATTCCTGCTTTGAGCTCAACGGCGGCAGCGGCCTGCTGCGGCTTGCCGAGGCGGTGAGTCGAGGGCGCGCCCGTCGCCCAGGCGCGACGACCTCAGCGCGCGCTGCACGCATGATCGCGCGGCGTCGCGCGAGGCACCGCGGCGCCGTGCTCCCACTCGATGGGGATCGCGCTCCACACCTCGCGCATCACGTCGCAATAGGGAGTCGCGAACTCCGCGAGATCGAGCATGGCGGAGTGGCCCACGTAGGTTACGGCGTAGACCCGAGTGCCATGCACATAGAGCCTGATGACAGCGCCCACGGCTTTCGTCTGGGCGATCACCGCGCCCGTCGGGATATCCCACGCAACGACGGTGCCGTTCATGTACGAGCCGATGAGTGTCTCGCCGGGACCCTTGACGAGACCGGTCGGCGACGCGTCCGACACCGACATCATCACTCGCGGCGCGCTCTCGGCTCGCGCACCAATCGAGGTGACCTCTACCAGGCCCCCCTCGTATCCGACGGCTAGAACGCCTGCCGTGCGCGTCACCGCGGCGAGGCCCCCGTGCGCGGGATAACGCGCCAGGGTGGTCCCGCGTGCGTCGAGCACCTCGAGGTGGTCCTCGCGTCCGATGAAGATCTCAGAGTCAGAGGCGTTGTAGTGAACGGACGGGAGCGTCGTCGTCACTCCGGAGCGGTGATAGAGCATGGGACGGTCGCCCATGCCGCCGACGTAATGCCCCACGATACAAGCGTCGCGGAGCGGAAAAGCGCTGATCGAACTCGGTGCGGGCGCGCGCAGGATCTGCTCGTCAGCGCGTCGGTCCCACAGCTCCACATATCCATCGAAGGTGAGGAAGCAGAGCGTGTCACCATCGCGCGACGCCCTGCCGATGCGGGAGCGTTCCTCTACGGCGGTGCGCCATCGACTCGCCGGAAGTTCCACGCGAGACCCGTCGTCGAGCGATCGCCAAGCGCTCCCGTCGAAGAGCACCGGCGGGTCGGGCAGCGCCATCCCGAGTCGCCAGTTGGGGCGCCCGGTGAGCAGGTTCCACGAGCCGATCGCGGCGCCGACATCGCTCACGACGTTCGGTCCAGCGAGCACCGCCTGCCACATCGTCTCCACATTTCGCATGACGACGGGCGGATTGTTGGTCGCAAGGTCGAACACGGACACGCCAAAATCCTCGGTAGACACAAGCGAATCGTTGCCTGCGAAGAGGAGTCCAAAGACGCGCCCGGACGAGGTCGCGAGTTCGCGCGCTGCGCCGCCGCCTCGACTCCAGACGCGCACGCGCTCGACATTGGGCGCGGCGGCAAAGCGCGTTCCATCAGGCGAGACGGCCAACGACATCGGAATCACGCCGACGGGCCAAGCCTCGGTCTCTCGACCGGTCTGACT
>CAIUAC010000528.1 GCA_903896985.1 uncultured Sandaracinus sp. | reverse complement strand
CTCACCGCTGGCGTCAGCGCCCTCGCCGCCGTCGCGGCTCGACAGGCGCGCCGCCGCGCAGCGACCAAGGCGCGCGCGGCGGCCAAGCGCACCGCTCTGCGAGAGGCGACGCGCGAGCCTCGCGGGCTGCGCCTCGCCGACGTCGTGCTCTACGCCGACACGGAGCTCTGGCTCGCGGGCGCGCTGCACCTCGAGGAGGACGGCTTCGTCCTGCGCGCCTTCCGCACGCCGGGCAGTACGCGCTCGAGCTGGCTGCTGCAGCTCGACGCCGACGCCAACGACCTCGCGCTCTGCGATCCGACGAGCGAGGTGCCCGCCGGCGTCGTCCCCGAGTCGCTCCCCCTCGGCGGACAGCGCCTGACGCTCCGACGGCGCGGGCAAGCGCGCGTCCGAAGCGAGGGCAGCGACGTCCCCTCGACGGGGTGCCGCGCTCGATACATCGAGCTCGCCGGTCCCGGAGGGCGCACGCTCGTCGTGCTCGATCTCGAGCGCGGAGAGCGCATCGCGCTGCTCGGTGACCGCGTCGGCCGCGAGCTGCTCGACGTGCTGCCCGGCGGCGACGTTCCCACAGGCCCATCGACCGAGCCCTGACGCCGCAAGGAGAGTATCGCCGCTGAGTCGCCCGGCGTCTCAGCAGCGCCGCCGCTCAGCAGCCGAGGCGCTCAGGCGCTCGCGCGCGCCGCGTTCAGGTCTTCGAAGTGCCGGATCGAGCTCTCGACGGAGCTGACGAGCGCCTCGTGGACGAGCGTCGCGACGGCGTTCGGGTTCGACTTCAGCGCCTCGTAGTAGCGCTGCCGCTCGGTCGCGTGAATCACGGCGGGCGGATAGCCCTGACGCAGCAGCATCAGGTTCATGAAGAGCCGAGCGACCTTGCCGCTGTGCTTCGGGAACGGCGAGATCGAGAGGATCTTGTGGTGAGCCTTGGCCGCGAGGCGCACGGGGTGCGTCTTGGCCTTCTTCTCTTCCTCGATCCACTTGAAGAGCGCGATCATCCCGGGGGCGATCTTGTCCACCGCCGCGATGTCGTGGAAGTAGACGCGGTGCACGGGCATGTCCTTGCGGTACTGGACCTTGCCCTTGCTCTGCTCGACCTCGTCGGGCGCGAGCGCTCCATAGATCTTGCGGACGGCGTCGAGGTCGAGCGGCAGCCGCTTCTTCTCGCCGAGCTCGCGCACGAGATCGATCGCGGCCTTGTGCTGACGGATCTCGTCGTACGCCGGCAGCAGCGAGCTATCCGACACGACCTTGGCGTCGAGCGCCGCGTTCAGGTCGGGGAAGCCATAGACGACTCCCTCGAGCGCGCTGTCGTGATAAATCCACGACATATCGAAGCGCTGTTGGAAATCGTGGACATCCACCTCGTCGACATCGGCGAGGAGCTCGTCCAGGTGAGCGACCTTCTCTTCGATGCTGCCCGCGCGCGGTGAGTGCACGTACCGACCTCCGCCCCAGCTGCCCGTATCAACGGGGCTGTCCCCATTGCCGTTGGCGGTGTGCCGACGACCCGGAACCATGCGCCACTACTGCGAAAATGTCAAGCTCGGCCACCGGGCGGGGGGCTCGGCTCACTCGAGGAGGGCCCGGAGTTCGCGGGCCAGCGCCTCCTCGTCCGGCACACCGATCTCGACGGAACGGACCACGCCGGCGCGGTCGACGAGCACGAGGGTCGGCAGCGTGTCGACCTGATAGGCAGCCTGGACCTCGGTCGTCCGATCCGCGACGGAAGGGAACCGACTGCCGAGGCGCGCGTGCGCGAGACGGAGCGCGGCGTCGGGCAGATCGGGGTCGCCGACATCGACGCCGAGGAACGCGACGCCACGGCTCGCGAAGCGCTCGCTGAGCCGTGAGAGCACCGGGAGCGACGCGCGGCACGGGCCACACCAGGTCGCCCAGAAGTCGAGCACGACGACGCGGCCGCGCAGCCGCGCGAGGTGCGCCAGGTCGCCCTCGTCAGCGCCATCCCCCGCGACGATCCGCAGAGCGAAGTCCGGCGCGGCGTGCCCCTCGAGCGGATGCCGACGGACGACGAGCGCGGTCCACACCCAGCCGACGCCAAGCGCCAGCGCCGCGACGCTGAGCCAGGAGAGCACCTGCCGGACGCGGCCCCCCCGCGCGCTCACTCCGACCGCCCGAGCGGGAGCCGCATCCGAAACGCGGCGCCGCCCTCCGGCGCGGTCTCGCAGGAGATCTCGCCGTCGTGCTCGAGGACGACCTTCTTGGCGATCGCGAGGCCAAGCCCGGTGCCGTCCGCCTTGGTCGTGAAGTAGGGGTCGAAAACCCTCGCGCGGTCAGCCTCGGGCACGCCGGGCCCGTCATCGCGCACCTCGAGCACCGCCTGCGCACCCTCGCGGCGCGCCGCGATGATGACCCGCCCGTCCTGCCCGGGGCCGCGGGCGAGGAGCGCCTGCACGGCGTTCCGGACGAGATTGTCGACGCAGCGCTTGAGCATCATCGCGTCGATGCGCACCGGCAGCGGGACGCCCTGCGTCTCGGTCGTCACGGAGATGCGCGCGCCATCGTCGCCGGCCTGCAGCTCCTCGCCGACCGCCGCGAGCGAGCGCCCCGCGTCGAGGACGAAGTCCGAGAGGTCCGCCTCCTCGAGGCGCGCCTCCGGCAGCTTCGCGAACGCCGAGAACTCCGAGACGAGCCGGCGCAGGGTCGCGACCTCCTCCTCGACGATCGCGCGCGCCTCCTCGAGCGTCCGACGGTAGCCGGCGTCCGCGCCTTCGTATCGTTCGTGAGCCTCCTGCACCGCGAGCTGGATCGGCGTCAGCGGGTTCTTGATCTCATGCGCGAGGCGCCGCGCGAAGTCCTGCCATGCGCCGATTCGCTGGAGGTACTCGATGCGGTCCCGCGAGCCGCGCATGTCGCGGACCATCTGGTTGAACGCGCGCGTCAGCTCGCCGACCTCGTCCTGTCCCTCGACGACGAGCTCGACGCTGAGGTCCCCCGCTCCGACACGCTTGGTGGCGTCCGCGATCATCCCGACGCGCCGGGTGACGCGCCGGGCGATCGTGCTCGCGACGACCAGCGTCAGCAGCGTCAGCGTGACGACGAAGGCGACGTACACCCCGAGATACGTCCGCGAGACGTAGCCCTTGCTCGCCTCGAGCCTCGAGAACACCTCGACCGTCTCGCCCGCGCGCTGAAAGTCGGCGAACGGCTGAGCCGGGACCGCGACGGTGACCTCGACCGAGCTGCCCGAGGCTGGCCCCGGGAGCGCCCGCGCGAGCACGACGAGCCGCGCCTGCGAAGGGTCGAGGCGCTCCGGTCGAGACACCTCGAGGAGCGCGCGCGCCGGACGCCGTACCCGGACGCGGGCGACCGTGTCGTAGCGCGCGAGCGCCAGCTCGAGCTCCGCCCGGAGCGCGTGGTCGTCGCCCCGGAGGAGCCCATCCCGGAGCTCCGCGCGGAACGCGACCGCGTCCGTGGTGCGCTCGGCGTCCTCACGGAGCGCGATGAAGTGCGTGCGATAGAGCGCGAGCTCCTCGTCGAGTTGCGCGCCGACGCGGCGGTTGACGCCGACCTCGTAAGCCTCGCCGATCGCGACCAAGCCGAAGAGCACCGTCCCGACCAGCGGCAGGAAGGCCACGATCACGATCGCCCACAAGATCCGCTGCTCGAAGCGGGTGAAGCGAAACGTGGCCCGCGACGGCTTCCACATCAGGGCACCCGCACGGGCTGCGACTGAAAGCTCAGCGAGCGCTCGGCGGACACGAGCCGGCGGTTGACGAACAGGCTGACGAAGGAGCCGAAGAACGCGTCGTTCTGCACGGGCCCGCCGCCGGAGTTCGCGAGCCAATGCCGAATGCGGCGGACGGTGTCTGGCGAAAGCGGATTGAACTCGAGGCGGACCGCGAAGTAGACGCGGCCGCCGCGCTGCGCGACCCAGGCGCTCCGCTGCCCGACCGGGATGCCGTGCACCTCGAGGCAGCGGCGCACGACGCCGTCGAGCGTGGCGATCGACTCGTTCACGTCGCGCTCAGGCGTGCTGACCTGCACGCGGTAGGTCTCAGCCATGATATCGTACGTCACTCGACACGACTGGGCCGTGAGGGTGATCGGCGTGCTCATGTCGGCCGAGCGAGACGCGACGACACGCATCATCAGGTTCTGCGGGAGGCCGCTGGCGAGCTTGCGGCGCACATCGGCGGTCGCGAGGTCGCGCGCGGAGAAATAGAGCTGCGGCACGCCGTCGTGCCACATCACGCCGAGCGTGCGGCCGGGGACCTGCTGCGCGAGGGCGACGAGCGGCGCGAGCAGCGTGAGCGCGACGAGCAGCGCGACGAAGGGCGAGGGCGCGCCGCGGCGTGAGGGCCGAGGTATCACGGCTGCACGAAGCCGATCACGTTGGAGAAGCCGAGCTGAAACACGCCGACATCCGTGTCCGCGCGCAGCCCGACGTCGAAGGTCGCGTCGATCGGGATGCGCGAGACGCCTTGGAAACCGGGTACGCCGACCTGCACGTCCCGCTGCGAGAAGAGCGTGTACACGCCGACCAGCGCGTACGCGTTGAGGGCGTAGAGCCCGCTCCCGCCGCGGTAGAGCGGCAGCGAGTACTCGACGTCGACGCGGGCGGCGAGGTCTTCCGTGCGCATGAAGCGGATCGCCGTGCTGAAGAGGTCGGGGGGCGGGCGCCGGTCGAGGTTGAGCTCGAGCGCGCGCGAGGGGATCAGGTCCGACAGGTCCGAGACGTAGAACTTGTAGAAGAACGGCGAGCGTCCGAAGACGACGCCGACGAACGCGCCGAAGCGCAGCACATGCCCCCAGGGCAGCGGGGTGTAGTGCAGGAACGACGCCTGAATACGGAGGAAATCGTAGCTGGAGCCGAGCAACTGCGTGCCGAGGTCCCCCCGCATCTGCACGATCATCCCGCGCGTCGGCAGCGCTGGGTCGTCTCGGCGGTCGTAGACGAGCCCCAGCTGCAAGGCCGACACGAACGAGAAGCCGCGCTGGATCGAGAAGTCGATCGCGCGCGTGCTGCCATTGCGCGACTCCGAGGCGGCCGCCGGGACGCTGAAGGCGTCGACGACCTCGCCCTGCCAGTCGAGCGTGTAGCGGGCGTAGGCGCCGATGTCGTGTCCGGTGCCGACGCTGCCGCCATAGCGACGGTAGAGCACGACGGCGTTGCGCGCGTCGTAGTCGTCGGGGCAGTCCATCGGGTCGGGCGAGGTGCAACCGGCGCGGGCGATCGCGACGTTCTCACTGCCGAAGAAGTCCCGCGCGTTGTTGAAGAAGCCGCTCGCGGCGAACGTGTAGCCGCTCGCGAGGAAGTTCGGGTCCGAGAAGCGCAGCCGCACGGCCTGCTGCGGATCCGAGAGCAGGAACGCGCCGCCGAGCGTGATCCCTGTGCCGAGGAAGTTCGTCTCTGCGAGCTGCGCGCCCGCGTACCAGACGGCGTCCGCGCTGGTGTCGCCGCTGCGCAGCACGCCCTCGGAGACGCCGCCATAGAGCTGCTGGATGACGAGCGTGTTGCGCTCCTCGAGCTCGACCACGAGCTTGATCCAGCCGCGCCGAGAGCCGCGCTCGAGCGACAGGCGCACGTCACGGAACCAGCCGGTGCCGAGGAGGCGCCAGCGGATCGCCTCGATCTGCGGGTCATCGACATCGAGCACATCGCCGCGGTCGAGCGGCACGAAGCGGCGCACGAGGCCCGGTCGGGTGCGACCGTCGGTCCGCACGACCACCCGCTCGAGGAAGTAGCGAATACGCGGAGGCGCATCGACGTCGGTCGGCGGGCCATCCACCGGGTCGGCTGCGTCGGGCAGCGCGGCCTCGGTGGGCAGCGCGTCGGCCGGCAGCGCGTCGGCGGCGGGCAGCGCGTCGGACCAAGCAGTGGCGGCCGGGCCGCCGTCCTCGACGCTCTGGGGGGCCCCGACGCCCGCATCCTGCGCGTGCGCGCGTGGCGCCGGGCCGGCGCAGAGCGCGAGCCCGAGCGAGATGGCGACGAAGACGACGAACTTGCCGAGCACGGCGCCCATCCTAGCAGCGCGGGGCGGGCCGGGGAGCAGGCGCCCGGCGCCTAGCGCAGATGGTGCAGACCGGCGACGACCGCGCCGATCATTCCGAGCGCTAGCACCAGCCCCGCGAGCGCGAGCCCGATGGAGCGCGACGGGAGCGGCTCCTCGACGGCAGGCGCCGCGGCGAGGGGCGCCTGCGGGGGCGCGCGCATCCGCTCCGGGCGCGCATCGGCCAGCATCATCTCGCCCGTCACGTCGGTCCGCACATGACGCGTGCTGCTGACGCGCTCGGCGGGGTTCGGGCCCTGCGCGAGCGCCTCACCCGTGAGGTAGATGATGCGCACGGTGGCCTCGCGCGAGGGCCGAGGCGGCGCCACGGAGTCGGCGCGCGGCGAGGGAGAGGCCGCGAGCGGCGGTGAGGTGCGCGTCGGGGAGCGCCCACGCTCGGCCTCGGCCACGACGGCGCCGAGCGTCGTCTCGATCACCTTCAGAAAGAGCTGGCCGGTGTCGTCGCGCCGCCTGCGCGCCTTCCGCGTGACCGGCACGGTGTCGTCGCGCCGCGCCGAGGACCCGCTCGCCGCTGCAACTGGCGCTTCGAGCTCGGGCTCCGTTGGCTGCGGCGACTCCGACGGCGACTCCGACGGCGACTCGAGCTCTGGAACCACACGCAGCGCCTCGACCTTGAACGTGCCGGTCTCCCACGCGAAGACCGCGTTCACGTCGCCGCCGACGCGCCCACCGAAGCGAATCGCCGTGAGCTCGCCCTTGTCGTAGACCGCCTCGGCGCGCTCTCCGTCCCGGGCAAACTCGAGCAGGCCCGTCAATCCAGCGCGCTCGCAGTAGGTCATCAGATCGACGGGGATGTGTACGGCGAGCGAGCCGGTGCGCACGCGCGCATCGCCCTTGGAGACCGCGAGCGGCGGCAAGCGCTGGACGACCTCGAAGCGCCCCGAGCGGGCCGCCAAGAACGCCTCGACCGGGTCCTCTCCCCCGACGAGCGCCTGGTCGAGGGCGAGCTGCCCTGCCGCCAGCGCGACCTCTCTCCAAGTGCCGTCGGTGTCGAACCGCAGCACGCCCGAGGTGCGCTCGAGCTCGAGTTCGCGCAGCAGCGCCACCACCCCGTCGGCCGGAATCGCGCCCTCTCGAACGGTGTCGCCAGGCATCGTGCGGCGAGTGTCGGTGAGGAGCGTGCGAGGCGCAACCCCTCGACGAATATCGGGAAAGTGCGTGCGCTCGCGCGCTAGCGCGCGTCGAGGATCAACGTCGCGTAGAGCCACGTCGCGGCGCTGGTGAAGACGAGCGCATCGACGCGGTCGAGCAAGCCTCCGTGCCCCGGCACGATGAAGCCGCTGTCCTTCACGCCAGCGGAGCGCTTGATCAACGACTCACAGAGGTCGCCCGCCTGACCGAGGGCCCCGGCGACCAGCGCGAGCGCGATGCCACCGATGAGCGGCAGCGCCTGCAGGTACCAGTAATGCGCGACGAGGGCGCCGAGGACGCTCCCGGCGAGCCCGCCGAACGAGCCCTCGATCGTCTTCTTCGGCGAGACCTTCTCGTAGAGCTTGTGCTTGCCGAACGCCCGCCCAGCGAAGTATCCGCCCGTGTCTCCGAACCAAGCGAGCATCATCGTCAGCACGACCCAGCCGCCGCCGTTGTCGCGCATATGCAGGCGCCCGATGGTCGCGAGCAGTCCGACGTAGAGCGGCCCGGCGATCATCCACGCCATACGGCGGTCGGCCCGGTCGATCGGGTCCGGGCGCACGAGCGAGAACAGCAGCCCCGCCATCGGCAGGAGCGCGAAGGTCGCGACCAAGATCGGGGGCGACGGGAAGTAGAGCAGCACGGTGGCGACCGCGAGCGAGGCGACGACGCCGTACACCTCGAGGACGCGGTCCTTGCCCATCGT
>CAIUAC010000527.1 GCA_903896985.1 uncultured Sandaracinus sp. | reverse complement strand
GGGCGGCCCCGAGGGCGCGACGATCCTGATCGACGGCGAGGACAAGGGCCGCACGCCGCGCCCGGACGCGATCTCCGTGTCACCGGGGAATCACCGCATCGTCATCCGCCTCGCGGGCTACGCCGACTTCAATTCGACGGTCTTCGTGCCGGCGGGTCAGGCCGTGGCGGTGGCGATCGAGATGACCGTCAGCGCGGTGAGCGGCGGCAACGGCGACACCGGCAGCGGCGACACCGGCAGCGGCGACGCCGGCGGCACGGTGGGGACCGGCGGCGGCCACGGCGGGACGGCGGGCGGCGGCGACGCTCAGCCCGCTGGGGGCGGCTCCGTGCTGCCGACGGTGTTGCTGATCACCGGTGGCGGAGTGGCCGCGCTCGGCCTCACCGTGGGGATCCTGGCCTATGTGAAGGCGGGCAACGCGACCTCGAGCGAGGGCACGCAGGCGGACGGCGCGCGCAGGTTCGCGCTGATCGCCGACATCGGCATGGGAGTCGGGGTGATCACCGCCGCGATCGGGCTCGTGCTGATGCTCACCGGCGGCAGCGACGACGAGGCCCCGCCTCCGAGCACGACCGCGCGCCTGCGCTTCACTCCGCTCCTCGCGCCGACGGTCGCGGGCGCGAGCGCCACGCTCACCTTCTGAGGCACGACGATGTACCGACTTCGGCTCTCTTCTCGCGGTAGCGCAACGCTCATGCTCGCCACCCTCACGCTCGTGGCGCTCGCGCTCACGAGCAGCGCCTGCAGTGCGGTCGTCGCCAGCAGGCTCGCCGACAAGCCGGCGTCCGACGACGCCGCGACCATGGGGTGTACCCCCGGCGCGATGTGCCTCGATGGCACGCCCTGTAAGGGCCCGGATGTGTGCAGCCCCGACGGGACCTGCGTGAGCGGCACCGCGGCCGCGCCCGACGGCACCCCCTGCAACTCGGACAGCGACCCCGCCAACGGAGAGATCTGTGGGATGGGCGCCTGTCATCTTCCCTTCTGCGGGGATGGCATCGTGTCCGCACCCGAGCTCTGCGACGACGGCAACCCCGATCCGAATGACGGCTGCCGCCCCAACTGCACGTTCACCTGTCAGAACGACATGGACTGCCAGGACGGCAACGAGTGCGACGGGGCCGAGGTCTGCACCGTGGGGCGGGTCGGCGAGCGCAAGTGCCGCGAGGCTGCCCTGCTGCCGCCGGATGGCACGCCCTGCACGAAGCCGGATATGAACATGGGCGCATGTGGAATGGGAATCTGCCTCTGATTCACAGGCGCCCTGCGGGGCGCCGCGGAGATGTACGACGATGCGCGCGTCCTTTGCCTTGTCTGGTCTCGTGGCTCTGGTGATGTTTGGCTCGGCAGGCTGTGGCGACGATGACGCCCCGGCGGTGGATGGCGGCCCGCTCGACGGCGATCTCGCCCGCGATCTCGGGGGCGGAGACGGGGGCGCAGGCTGTGTCGGGGCCGGCGACGGCGCGGCCTGTGAGTTGCCGTCCGGCGTCGCGGCGGTGTGCGTGAGCGGCTCCTGCGCCGCGAGCGCCTGCGGGGACTCGGTCGTCGACGCGCGCACGGAGACCTGCGACGACGGGAACTCCGAGCCGGGCGACGGCTGCGAGCCGGACACCTGCAGGTTCACCTGCGCGACGGACGCCGAGTGCACGAACGGCAACGAGTGCGACGGCACGGAGACCTGCGCCCTCGCGCTGCACCGCTGTCAGGGCGGCACGAGGCCGGCCGTCGGCGCCGCGTGCACGACCGCGGCCGGCATCGCTGGTCAGTGCAACGCGGCGGTCGTCTGCGGGCCCGCCGGCTGCGGCAACGCGATCGTCGGCGCTGGCGAGGACTGCGACGACGGCAACACGCTCGACGGAGACGGCTGCGACAACGACTGCACGTTCTCCTGCGCGCTCGACGCGGACTGCGACGACGGCAACGTCTGCAACGGCACCGAGACGTGCGACGCCAGCGCGCATCAGTGCTCCCCCGGCTCAGCGCTCGACTGCGCCGACACCAGCGCCTGCACGGCCGACGAGTGCGACCCGTCCGCGGGCTGCGTGCACCCGCTGATCGACGGCGACGGCGACGGGCAGGCGGCGACCTCGCTCGGCGCGTGTGGCACCGACTGTGACGACGCCAACGCCGCCCGATACTCCGGCGCGGAAGAGATCTGCGACGGTGTCGACAACAACTGCAACGGCGCCGTCGACGAGATCGCGCCCACTTGGTACGTCGACTGCGACGGCGACACCTACGCGTCCTCGCTCGTCGGGGCGACGATGGGCTGCGCGATGCCGTCGGCGGCCGCGACGGGCTGCCCGGCGTCCTCTGCGCGCTCGTGGACGAACCGCCGCCCGATCGATCTCACCACGACCGACTGCTACGACGCGAACGCCGACGTCAAACCCCTGCAAACCAGCTACTTCACGACGGCGGCCGCGGGGCGCTCGGCGTCGGTCGACTTCGACTACAACTGCAGCAGCGTCGAAGACAAGCAGTACACGCACCTCGCGGGGAGCACCAGCTCAGCGTGTGGGATCTATCGCGGCGCGTGCGCCGGGTACCCCTACTGGCTCGGAACGACCGTGCCGGTATGCGGCGCCCTCGCGCCGATCAGCGAATGCCTCATGGACCACTCGGGTGTCTGCGTCCGAACGACCCACTCGACGGGCCGCCAGGGGTGCCGCTGACGCCGGTGCGCCGACGCTGACGGGTGACGGTGGTGGCTCTGCGCCACCGCCGCCCGTACACTGACCGGGTGTCTCTGCGCATCGATCAGGACCACGGGCGCTTTCGATCGATCGTCCGCGGGCGGATCCGCCAGAACCTGCGCAAGTACATCTCGCAGGGCGAGTTGCTCGGCCGCCAGGGCAAGGACGTCGTCTCGATTCCGATTCCGCAGATCGACATCCCGCGCTTTCGCTACGGCGACAAGCAGCAAGGCGGCGTCGGTCAGGGCGACGGGGACTCGGGCGATCCGCTCTCGGGCGAGGAGCAAGAGGGCGAGGGCGGCAAGAAGGCAGGCCAGGGCGAGGGGCAGCACGCGCTCGAGGTCGAGGTCACGCTCGACGAGCTCGCGGCGATCCTCGGTGAGGAGCTCGCGCTCCCGAACATCGAGAACAAGGGCAAGGCGAAGCTCGTCAACAAGAAGGACCGCTACGTCGGCATCCGGCGCGTGGGGCCCAATTCGCTGCGGCACTTCAAGCGCACGTTTCGGCACGCGCTGCGGCGGCAGATCGGGATGGGCACGTACGACCCGAAGCGCCCGATCATCATCCCGACCCGCGACGATATGCGCTATCGGTCGTGGAAGACCGACGAGGAGCCGATCGCCAACGCAGTCATCCTCTACATGATGGACGTCTCCGGCTCGATGGGAGACGAGCAGAAGGAGATCGTGCGCATCGAGTCCTTCTGGATCGACGCGTGGCTGAGGAGCCAATACAAGGGGCTCGAGACGCGCTTCATCATCCACGACGCCGCCGCGCGCGAGGTCGACCGCGACACCTTCTTCCGAACGCGCGAGTCCGGGGGCACGATGATCTCGAGCGCCTACAAGCTCGCCGCGCAGATGATCGAGAACGACTACCCGTCGGGCGAGTGGAACATCTATCCATTCCACTTCTCCGACGGCGACAACTGGTCAGTCGACGACACGCTCGCGTGCATCGACATCCTCAAGCAGAAGCTGCTCCCGGCGAGCAACATGTTCTGTTATGGGCAGGTCGAGTCGCCCTATGGCTCGGGGCAGTTCATCAAAGATCTGCGCGAGCACCTGAAGGGCGACGACCGCGTCATCACGAGCGAGATCCGCGACCGCGACGCCATCGTCGGCTCGATCCGCGAGTTCCTCGGAAAGGGGCGCTGAGCGCATGAGTAGCTTTGCCCTGAAGACCGCCCTCCCAGCGTATCTGCACGACGAGCAGCTGAAGATGGAGGCGTATGCGCGGGGCTTCGGCCTCGACTTCTTCCCGACCGTCTTCGAGGTGCTCTCCTACGATCAGATGAACGAGGTCGCGTCGTACGGCGGCTTCCCGGTGCGCTATCCGCACTGGCGCTTCGGCATGGAGTACGAGCAGCTCAGCAAGAGCTACGAATACGGCCTCTCGAAGATCTACGAGATGGTCATCAACAACACTCCTTCGATCGCCTATCTGCTCGAGGGCAATTCGATGGTCGAGCAGAAGCTCGTGATGGCGCACGTGCTCGCGCACGTGGACTTCTTCAAGAACAACTTCGCGTTCGCGGTGACGGATCAGGGCAAGAACCCCGAGACGGGCGCGCCGCTGCGCAAGTGGATCGACACGATGGCGAACGACGGCGCGGTGGTGCGCCGCTGGGCGAACCGCGTCGGCATCGAGAAGGTCGAGGAGTTCGTCGATCAGTGCCTCTCGCTCGAGAACCTGATCGATCCGCACAAGCCCTTCTCGCCCGCGACGGCGACGCGCAAGGGGATGGTCGAGTTCGAGGGCGAGGACAAGACCCCGACACCGGAGACGCCGCGCCTGCGCGTCGACCACGACTACATGGAGGGCTTCATCAACCCGCCCGCGTTCATGGACGCGCAGCGCAAGAAGACCGCCGACGACCTCGAGAAGGCCAAGAAGTTCCCCGAGCGCCGCGACCGCGACGTGCTCGGCTTCTTGCTCGATCACGCGCCCCTCGAGGCGTGGGAGCGCGACGTGCTCGCGGTGATCCGACGCGAGGCCTACTACTTCGCGCCGCAGATGCAGACGAAGATCATGAACGAGGGGTGGGCCACGTACTGGCACTCCAAGATCATGACGGAGAAGGCCTGCGACGCGTCCGAGATCATCGACTACGCGGACCGCACCGCGGGAGTGCTCGCGACGGCCAAGGGGCAGATCAATCCGTACAAGCTCGGCGTGGAGCTCTATCGCTCGATCGAGGAGCGCTGGAACAAGGGGCAGTTCGGCAAGGAGTGGGAGGACTGCGACGACCTCGACGCCCGCCGCAACTGGGACCGTCGGCTCGGACAGGGGCGCAAGAAGCTCTTCGAGGCGCGCTCGCTCTATACCGACGTGACGTTCGTCGACGAGTTCCTGACTCCCGACTTCGTCGCGGAGCAGAAGATGTACACGTTCGGCTACAGCCAGCGGAACAACCGCTGGGAGATCGAGACGCGCAAGTTCCAAGAGGTGAAGCAGAAGCTCCTCGAGCGCCTGACGAACGGCGGCAATCCGTTCATCTACGTCGAGGACGCGAATCAGGGCAATCGCGGGGAGCTGCTGCTGACCCACGAGCACATGGGCTCGGATCTGCGCGTCGACTACGCGAAGGAAGTCCTACGCTCGCTCGTCCGCGTCTGGAAGCGCCCCGTCGAGGTGCAGACTGTCGTCGACGGAAAGAAAACGCTCCTGCGCTTTGACGGGCAGGAGCATCTTCAGCGAGCGTTGACGTAGCGCGGCGGGGCAGTGCCCAGCGGGGCGAGGCGTTCAGCCGGGGACCGGCAGGCCCTCGCAGAGCACGATCCGGAAGTGAGCCGCCGTCGCGCCAGCGCCCGGCGTGTGCACGTCGCGGACGACGGTCATCACGCCACTCTGCTGCACGCCGATCGAGAGGTCGCTCTGCCCGCCGCAGAGGATGTCGCCCTCGATCTGCGGATTGCCGACGTCATCCGAGGTCTTGGCGATGCCGGTGACCTGACAGGGCGCGGCGAGCGAGGGAGTGTTCGCGCTCGCGATGCCGCTGTAGGTGTTGCTGCCCTCGGTGATCGTCACGCGCCCGGAGGTGCCGACGGGCGTGCCCGTCGCCGCGTCGTAGACGAGCCCCGTCAAGCTGATGCCGAAGCGGGTGCGCACGTCGATCGGGTCGAGCGCGCTCAGCCGGAAGGTGAGCGTCGAGCCCGCCGCGCCGCTGCCTGAGGTGCAGCTGACGACCGCGCCGTTCTCCGCGTTGAAGGCGTTGATGTCGCGGTCCTTCGAGAGACAGCCGGAGCGGGACGCGCAGCCGAGCGTGTAGCGGACGTCCGCGAGCGGCTCGATGGGGTCCGTCCCACCGCAGCTAGCCGTTCCGACGAGTGAGAGCAGAGCGAGCGAAGCGAGCGAGAGGCGGCGCATGGGGTAGTTCTCCAGGAAGCTCCAGGAAGTACAGGCAGCCGGGGTCAGGCTAACGCCCGCGCCCCGGCGAGGCAAATCACTGCGCCTTGGCCGCGGCGAGCCCGCGCTCGAGATCGTCCCGCAGATCTTCGAAGGCCTCGAGGCCGACGGAGATGCGGATGAGGCCATCGGAGATGCCGAGCTTGGCGCGCGTCTCTGCCGGGACCGAGCCGTGCGTCATCACCGCGGGGAGCTCGATCAGCGACTCGACGCCGCCGAGGCTCTCTGCGCAGACGAACACCGAGACCATGCGCAGGAGCGCGCGCGAGGCGGCCGCGCCGCCGCGGACGACGAAGGAGATCATGCCGCCGGGGCCGCGCATCTGCGTGCGCGCGAGCGCGTGCTGCGGGTGCGAGGCGAGCCCGGGGTAGTAGACGCGCTCGACCTGCGGGTGCTGCTCGAGCCAAGCCGCGAGGCGCTCGGCGCTCTTGCAGTGCCGCTCCATGCGGACGGGCAGCGTCTTGACGCCGCGCAGCACGAGGAAGCAGTCGAACGGCGAGGGCACGCCGCCCATCGCGTTCTGCAAGAAGCGCAGGCGCTCGGCGAGGGCCTCGTCGCTCGTCAGGATCACGCCGCCGACGACGTCGCTGTGCCCGTTGAGGTACTTGGTCGTCGAGTGCAGCACGAGGTCCGCGCCGAGCTCGAGCGGGCGCTGCAGCATCGGCGTCGCGAAGGTGTTGTCGACGCCGACCTTCACGCCGCGCGCGTGCGCGACGTCGGAGATCGCGCGGATGTCGACGAGCTTGAGCATCGGGTTCGTCGGCGTCTCGAGCCAGACGAGCTTCGTCTCGGGGCGGATCGCCTCGGCGACGTTCGCGGGGTCGGTCATGTCGACCCAGCTCGTCGTGATGCCGAGCGGCGCCATCACCTTGTCGAGGATGCGGAAGGTGCCGCCGTAGACGTCGTCGCACGCGACCACGTGATCGCCCGAGCGGAGCGTGTGAAAGAGCGTCGTCATCGCCGCGCAGCCCGACGCGAACGCGAGCCCGTGCGTCGCGCCCTCGAGCGCCGCGAGGCACGCCTCGAGCGTCTGCCGCGTCGGGTTGCCGGTGCGCGCGTACTCGAAGCCCTTGTGCACGCCCGGGCCGTCCTGCGCGAAGGTGCTGGCGAGCACGATGGGCGGCATCACGGCGCCGGAGGTCGGGTCGGGCTTCTGACCGGCGTGGATCGCGAGCGTGTCGAGGTGCCAGTGCGGTGCGAGATCGGGCGAGTCTTTGGACATAGGGAGGCCGAGCGTGGCGCGCGACGCGGGCGCGGGCAAATGGGGCCGCGGGCGCGCCGCAGATCGTGCGCGGCGTGTCGGATCGACCGTGCGCGCGGGGGATCTTCGTTCACATTGCGCGCAACCGACGATGCCTACCTCGAAGCGCAAGCCCCCGACCGAACCCGCGCACACGGAGGACAAGTCGCTCGGCAAGACGCTGCTCTTCATGCAGCAGCTCTGGGAGCTCACGCACTCGCTGCACGCGATGTCGAAGCGCATGGACGACGTTCACGGCGTGACGGGTCCGCAGCGCCTCGCGCTCCGCATCATCGGGCGCTCGCCGGGCATCTCCGCGGGGGCGCTCGCCGAGACGCTCCGCCTGCACCCGAGCACGCTCACGGGCATCGTGCGGCGCCTCTGCGAGCGCGCGCTCGTCGACCGCGTCCCTGATCCGGCGGACGCGCGCCGCGCGCTGCTCGAGCTCCTGCCCGCCGGGCGAAAGCTCAACGAGCAGCGCACGCACACCGTCGAAGCCGCCGTGCGCCGCGCGATGCAGCGCGTGACCCCCGCGCAGCTGAGCGGCGCGGCGGCGGTGATCACGGTGCTGATCAGCGAGCTGGAGCGCGAGAACCAAGCGAGCTGAGCGCCCCGCATCGCTCGCACCGCTGGACAGGCGCGCTGCGAGTCGCTCAGGCGCGCACGCCGTAGAGGCGGTACTTGCGATCGAGCTTGCCGCCCATCGCCTTGATCGGGCTGTTGATCAGCTCGTTGTCCTCGAGCGTCCAGCCGATCTCGCCGCCGCTGAGGCCGACCTCTTTGCCACGGAGCGCCGTCTCGACGCAGAGCAGCGCCTCGACGCCGCGCTTGCGGTAGGCGGGCACGACGCCGAGCGTGAAGAGGCGCCCGGTCTTCACGGACTTCATCCCCGTCGCGAGCTTCCACCAGCCGAACGGCAGCAGGCGGCCGTTCTTCGGCATCAGCGCGTTGACGTCGGGCAGCGTCACCGAGAAGCCCGCCGGCTTGCCGTCGCGGTCCTCGACGATCAGCACGAGGCTCGGGTTGATGATCTGCTTGAGGTCCTTCGCGATCATCTTGAACTCGGCCTCGTTGACCGGGACGAAGCCCCAGTTGCGCTGCCAAGCCTGGTTGTAGATCGTGAAGATCGTGCCGACCTCCTTCTCGAACTCCTTCATGTTCGCGCCGCGGATCGTGAGGCCCGAGCGCTTCTTCACCTTCTCGGCGATGTTGTAGAAGCGCTTGATGTTCGGGTCGTCGAGGCCCTTGGTGACGTCGATCCACCAAGCGTAGAGGTCCTTCGCCTTCGCGAGGCCGTACGACTCGAGGAGGCGCCCGTAATACGCGGGGTTGTAGGTCATCTCGATCACGGGAGGACGATCGAAGTTCTCGACGAGCAGCCCACACTGGTGGTTCGTCGTGAAGTTCATCGGGCCGATGATCTCGGTCGCGCCGCGCGACTTCACCCAGCGGAGCGCCTCGTCGAGGAGCGCGTGCGCGACCTGAGTGTCGTCGATGCACTCGAAGAAGCCGAACCAGCCGGCCTTCGTGTGGTGGTAGTCGTCGTACGCGCGATCGATGTGCCCGGTGATGCGCCCGACGCAGCGCCCCTCGCGATACGCGAGCACGGCGTGCACCTCGAGCTGCGAGAGCGAGACGTTCTTCCCCGTGTCGAGGAAGTGCATCTGCTGCATCCGGAGCGGCGCGATGAAGTGCGGATCGCCCGCATAGAGCGGGTGGATCATGTCGATGAAGCGCACTCGATCGCTCTTCTTCGCGAGGTCGATCACCTCGAGCGTCACCGCCCCGGGAGAGCGCGAGCGCGTCGCCGGACCAGGCTCCCAGGCGGGCAGCTCCGTCGGCGGCTTGCCGAACGGGTGCTCCTCCGTGGGCTTCTCGACCGGATCGGCGGGCTGGCTCGGAGCGTTCGTCTCGGGGGTCGCCATAGGGCGGCGAGCATCCGACCGAACCCGCGCGGAGGCAAGCGCGTACGCGCGCGGCGCGGAGCTGGTCCGGCGATTCGCGCCCGGCGGGCTCCGCCTCAGCGGTCGGTTTCCAGCTCGACGAAGAGGTCGCCGAGCTCCCCGCGCGGGCGCAGCGGCGCCGCGAGCTGACCGCCGAGCGCCATCAGCTCCTGATCGAGCTTCTCGATCTGCTTGCCGTTCTCGATCAGGTTGACCTCGAGCTCGGCGTGGTCGGCCTCGAATTGCTGCTCGACGCGCTGACGCTGCGCGCGGAGCGCGTCGAACTGGAAGCCGAGATCCGTGACCTCGCGCTCCTTCGACGCCAGCCAGAGCTGCGCCTTCTCCGCCGCGCCGCGCGAGAGCAGCCAGCGGTCCATCGTCTCGGCGGTGTCGCGGAGCGTCTGCACGACCTCGGCGCTCGGCACCGACACGCCGAGGTGCCAGCCCGGCTCGATCAGGCGCTTGTGCGTCTGCACGTACGCCTCTTGCGCGACGCGATCGGTGTCGAAGTACGGCTGCACCTCGAGGCGCGCGGCTCGCGACGCCTCGCGCGCGGACGAGAGATCGACGCCGAGCGTGTCGACCGCATGACCGAGCCGCGTGCGCGCCTCCCGCGCGTTCGACTCGATGGCGTCGAGCTTGCGCTGCTCCTTCAGGCCGAGCGACCGCAGCTCGTTGATGCGCACGATGACCGTCTTCAGCTGCGCGAGCGCCTGCACGAGCTCCGGCGGCGGCACGCTGTTCGGGTAGGCGCGGCGGAGCATCTGCTCGAACACCGCGGCGCGGCGCGCCCAGCGCTCGAGCGTCGTCGGCGGCAGCGTCGGCGCGACGTTGCGCGGCGCTGCGACGGCGGGCGCCGGACCGAGCGCGTGGCTCGCGACGTCCGCGGGCACGAGCGGGAGCAGCTCCTTGATCACCTGATGCGCGTCGACGGGGCGGTCCTCGGGCTTCTTCGCGAGGAGCTTCATCACGAGCTCTTCGAGGCGCCGCGGCACGTCCGGAGCGAGCGAGGAGACCTTGGGCGGCACCTCCTGCATGTGCTTGATCAGGATGCCCGGCAGCGTGTCCGCGTGAAACGGCAGCTGCCCCGTCAGCATCTCGAAGAAGATGATCCCGACCGCGTAGAGGTCCGCGAGGGGCCCGGCGTCGATCGACATCACGCGCTCGGGCGCCATGTACTGCGGCGTCCCGAAGATCTCGCCGGCGCTCGTCAGGCGGCTGTCGTGCAGCGAGCGCGCGATGCCGAAGTCGAGCAGCTTCACGACCGTGCGACCGTCGCGCCCGCGGTGCAGGAAGATGTTGTCGGGCTTCAGGTCGCGGTGAACGACCTGAAAATCGTGGGCGCGCGCGAGCCCGCGAGCGATCTGCAGCCCGAGCTCGGCGACCTTCGCCGCGGGCATCGCGCCGTGCTGCTCGATCACGGTGCCGAGGGACGCGCCGTCGAGCAGCTCCATCACCATGAAGGCGGTGCCGTCGTCGGTCTCGCCGGTGTCGAGGATCTCGATGATGTTCGGGTGCGCGAGGGACGCGGAGTTCTTCGCCTCGCGGCGGAAGCGCTCGCGGAGGGAGGCGTCCTTGGTCAGGTGCGTCGCCATCACCTTGATCGCGACGGGGCGGTCGACGAGCGTGTGCCGCGCGCGGTAGACCGTCGCCATGCCGCCCTCGCCGATCGCGGACTCGATCAGGTAGCGGCCGGCGAGCGTCGTGCCGATCCGCTCGTCCGGCATCGGCTCGAGCGCCGCTCCGTCGACGAAGCAGCGGGCGTTGTCGTCCGGGTACTTGAGCTGGCAGCGAGGGCAGATCCGCATCGGCGGTTTCCCGGAGAGTGAAGAGCTTCGAAGGGTATCAGGCGAAACGCCGCGAGCCTACCGCCCGGTGAGCTGGCGTACGACGACGCTCGCGCAGGCGAGCCCGAACGCGCCCGTCACGAACGCCGTACTCCCCTCGATGCGCGAGCGCTTGTCGCAGGAGTGCAGGCCGTTCGAGCCGTTCGGACAGACGCAGACGAAGCCCGCCGCCGAGTCGTACGAGAGCGCGTCCGGCGCGATCGGGAGCTCGTTGCTGTAGACCGCCGTCACGCCCGTCAGCACGCCCTTGCGCGCGTCGATCGCGTGCTTCTCGCGCAGCAGCTTGCGCACCGAGCGCGCGAACGGGTCGTACTCGGTGTCGGCGAGGTCGGCGGTGCGCACCTGCGTCGGATCGAGGCGCGCCGCCGCGCCCATCGACGACACGATCGGGATGCCGCGCGCGAGGCAGGTCGCGATCAGGTGCGCCTTGGCCGCGAGGTTGTCGATCGCGTCGACGACGAAGTCGACCTGCCCGCCGAGCAGCTCCTCGCTCGTGTCGGGCCCGTAGAATTTCGCGATGGGCTCGAGCACCGCGACCGGGTTCACGAGGCGCAGGCGCTCGGCCATCACCTCGACCTTGTGCAGCCCGATCGTGCCCTTGAGCGTGTGCAGCTGGCGGTTCGCGTTGGTCACGCAGATGTGATCGAAGTCGATCAGCCCGAGCGTGCCGACGCCGGTGCGCATCAGCGCCTCGGACGCGAACGAGCCGACGCCGCCGACGCCGAAGACGAGCACGCGCGCGCGGTGCAGCGAGCGCAGCCCCGCCTCGCCGACGAGGCGCGCCGCGCGGTCGAAGCGGCGGTGCGTGCGCTCGACGGGCTCGATTTGACCGATCACGGGGAGAGTCGAAGCCATGGGGCGCGCAACATAGCAGACGCCCTTTTTTCGTCGGCCGCGTCGGCTCCAGCGGGCGCTTTTCAGCGGGCAGCGCTCGCCTTTTCTGCGGATCCCGTTTACGAATCCCGCCATGCGCCTCTGCACCTCGAGCACCCTCTTCGCGTCCCCCGTCGTCTGGCTCGGCCTCGCGCTCCTCGGCGGATGCGGCGGGGGCCAGTACGGCTTCTCGCAGACCTACACGACGCTCTCCGACGAGGACGACTTCGCGGAAGGGGCGCAGGAGGCCGGCTACGAGGACGTGAAGCGCGATCCCGCGGGCTTTCGCTCGCAGAACCTCGGCTGGTTCGGCGTCGTGACGTCGGTCGAGAGCGCCCCCGGCGGCGCCTCGCTCGTGCACCTGACGCACCGGGTCCATCAGGAGCGGCACCTCTGCGCGGACGAGACGAGCGACTCGTGTCGAGTGACGGTCGCCGAGCGCACGGGCGGACCTTGGTCGGCGGTGCTGACGATCCGCGAGGAGGACCGCGAGGGGCGCGACAAGCTCGCCGCGGGCTCGCTGCTGAAGGTCTATGGCTCGCCGACGGGCGACTTCGACGCGGACGGCGGGCCGGTGCTCGCGGCGCGCTACTATCGTCACTGGCCGCGCGGTGCGTATGTGACGACCGCAGACCGCAATCGAATGCGGCGCTGAGTTGCCTCGTCCAAGCGCGCGGTCACAGAACGAACGCCGCAAAGGGGATCTTCCATGCTGAATTTCAGTGCAGGTCGCGCGCTCATTGCCATCGGCGCGCTCATGTTCGCTTCGCTCGGCTCGGCGTGCGTCGTCGACGTCACCGTCCCCACCTACGACGAGTGCGTCGACTCGACGGATTGCGGCAGCGCGGACGTCTGCGTCCGCGTGATCACCACGGACTCGCTCGGGCACACGCGCGACGGCAAGCAGTGCTCGCGCTTCTGCGACATCGACGCGAACTGCCCGTCGATGAACGGCTACACGGGCGCCTGCTACATGATCTCGACCGACCCGGACTTCTCGAACTTCACCTGCTTCGCGCGCTGCGACCTCGCGTACGGCGACAGGGACTGCGACCTCAACCAGAACTGCGTCGGCACGACGGGCTCCGCGGGCCCCGACGCGATCTGCCTGCCGGCGTTCTGAGCGCGCTGAGCGTCAGCCGAACGCCGCCGCGAGCGCCTCGACGGCGCTCCGGCGGAACTCGGGCACGAACAGATACGGCAGTTCGACGCGGGGCACGGGGAGCTCCGCGGCGAGGCGCGCGAGGCTGACGGCTTGCACAGCCTCGCGCAGCACGCGCGCGCGCGATGACGCGGCGAGCGAGGTCAGCTCCGAGCCGGCGGGCAGCGCCGCGGGGAGCGCCTCGTAGACCTCGCGATCCGCGGCGGGAAAGAGCCGCGGGAACACGCCGTTGATGACGACCTGCGCGACCGGGAGCTTCATGTCGCGGGTGATCGCGGCGTGTAGCTCGATCGTCTCGTTGGTCGGCATATCCTCGGGGAGCGTCACGAGCACGAGCGCGGCGTGCACCTCGTCACCGAAGAGCGTCCACGCCTTCTCGGCCTCGCGGCGCAAGAGGCCGGGGGGCGCGACGTCCATGATCACCTTCGGCACGCGCAGCATATCGAGGCCATGCCCCGTCGCCGGCGCGTCGAGGATGACGAGGTCGTACTGCGGGCGGCCGTCGTCGCGCGCCGAGGTCGCGTGATAGTAGGCCTTGCCGAGCATCGACCAGGCCTCGAGCCCGGGCACGCCGCGCAAGAACGACGAGACGATGCGGTTCTCGAAGATCGCCTTGTAGAGCGTGCGGACCTTGAGCACGAGCATCCCGTACTCCTCGAGGGCAGAGGCGGGCGTCATGTTCACCGCGTCGATGCGGGGCAGCACGTTGACGACGCGCTCGCCGATCGCGGGCACCTCGAGCATGTGCGAGAGGCGCTCGTTGGCGTTGCACATGGCGACCAGGACGCGCTTGCCGCGCTTGGCCGCGGCGAGCGCGAGCGCCGCGCTGACGCTGGTCTTGCCGACGCCGCCCTTGCCGATGACGACGATGAAGCGACGATCGAGGAGGTCGGACATCCGTGCGGGCGCGAAGGTAGCACCGTTCCCGGCGCGGTCGGCACCAGAACCGCGGAGCGCCGGCTCAGCGCACGCCGACGCGGTGGTAGTACGCGCGCCCGCAGCCGAGGCAGAGCTGCGCGACCGCGGGCAGGAGCGAGAGGTCGCCCTCCGGCACGCCGAGCAGGCGCGCGACGGTGCGCGTCGGTTTGCCGCAGGGGCAGGCGAACGAGTGGTCGCGCGAGCCGAGGGTCGCGCCGCCGAGAAAGCCTCGCATCCGGCCCGCTTGCAGGCCGACCCCGAGCCCCGCGAGCGGGGGGAGCGTGGTGCGCGCGCTGCCGGGCGCGCCGTCGTCGAAGGGCACGAGCAGCCCGCCGAACATCGACGGGAGGGTCGTCGGGGGCGTCTCGCGCAGGACGATCTGCGCGCCGGCGTCCTCGAGGACGCGCAGCGTCTGCTCGGCGATCGTCGCTGGAATCGCGCGCGCGACGGCCTGACCGAGGATGAGGCGCGCCGGTGCCTCGCTGCCGAGGCGACCGAGGAGCTCGGCCAAGTGAGCGGGATCGGGGCCAGCATCCTCGAGCAGCACATCGAACGCGAGCGCCGCCGGCGGCTGTCGCGGCGTGCAGTGTCCCGACGCGAGGACGGCGAGCGCCCCGGCGCACGGCTCGCCCTCGGGCGCCGCGTGACACTCGAAGAGCAGCAGGGTGCGCTCGTCGAGCGGACCGACGAGGGACGTCAGCGCGAGCGGGATCTGCGCGCGAAAGAGCAGCGGCGCCTCGCAGCACGGGCAGGTCGGCCACGGGGCGTCGTCGGGCAGCAGCGGGAGCCCGCCCGAGCGTAGCTCGAGCGCCTCCATCTCCACCGCGCTACCGTCGAACCACGCAATGCCCATCGTCGCCCCTCGTGCGTGGGACCGATAGAACGGCAGACGCGAGAACCCCTTGAGCACCAAATTGAGACGGGGGCATATCCCGCAGGAGCCAGGCTAGCCGCGCACGACGCGGCAACGACGCTAGCCGCGCACGACGCGGCAACGACGCTAGCCGCGCACGACGCGCGTCTCGGCCGTCAGGCGGGCGCGCGCGACGCCGGTCTTGTCCTCCGGGGTCAGCGGTCGAAGCTCGAGCGGGTCGACGCAGAGCAGGTCGCCGCGCGCGGGTTCGTCGAAGCCAGCGTTCTCGTCGCTCGCCTCGCGCTCGAGGCGCATCAGGCGCACCAGACCCGGCTCACCGCACGCGAAGACCTCGACCTTGCCCTTCGACGGCAGCGCATCACCGACGATACGCAGCGCCACGCTGCTCACCGAACCGCTCGCCGCGCTCAGCCGCGCGCTCATCGTCCCCGGCGCGAGGCGCAGCACGAGGTACGCATAGCGCAGCCCCTCGAAGCGCAGCCCTGCCCCGCGCGCGACCTCCGCGACGGGCCCCGGCAGCGCGAGCGGCAGCGAGGCGTGGCACCAGTCGCGCTCGGCGACGAGCATCGGACACGCGCCGGCGCGCAGGCAGGGCGCCGCGACGAACGGCGAGGCGGCGCGGGCAGCGAGCACATCGCGCACCGCCTGCAGGGCGCGGCTCGTGTCCCGGAGCGCGGGCTCGAGCACGACGAGCGCCCCGTCGTCCGCGAGGCGCTCGCTGAGCTGGACGAGCCACGCCGCGCGCCGCGCGACGGCCTCGGCGGGCGCGAGCTCGGCGAAGAGCTCGTTGAGCGCAAAGCCGACGAAGATCAGGTCGTAGCGCCCGCTCTGCGGCACCGCCTCGCCCGTCACATCGGCCGTCCGCGCGCGGACCTCGGTCGGCACCGCGACCTTCGCGAGCCGCCCGCCGCCGTGCGTCTCCTTCGCGAGCGCCGTCAGCACGCCGAGCGCCCGCGCGTCCGAGTCGAGCGCGTCGACCTCGAGCCCGGCGCCGGCGAGCGCGTGCGTCCGAAAGTACGTCGCCGCGCCGAGGCACGTCGCGCCGAGCCCCGCGCCGACGTCGAGGACGCGCACGCGGCGCTCGCCCTTGCGCACCGCGTCCGGCAGCGCGCCGGCGAGGCGCAGCTCCTCGAGCGGCCCGCCAATCTTCGCCAGGTCGCGCGGCAGAAAGAAGCGCAGCC
>CAIUAC010000526.1 GCA_903896985.1 uncultured Sandaracinus sp. | reverse complement strand
CGCGCGTCGGCGGGCGTGAGGGACGCCGCGACGAGGCCGAGCAGCGCGGAGCCGAACCCGAGGCGAAGTGCGCGGCGTGCGTTCATACGCGGCGAATATGGCACGCGAGCCCCGGCTGTCAGCGGCGCCGCACACTTCTTCACGGCGATGAGTTGGCCGGCGCGCGCAGCGGGTCCTATGCTCGCGGCCGCCTCGACCCCGCGCAATCCATGCAAACTCCCCTCAGCCCCCCCGCGCTCGCCGCGACGATGACGCTCAGCGTCGCGCTCGCGCTCTTCGCGGTGACGCTGCCGCTCGGCGCCTGCAAGAGCGACAAAGCGGGCGCCGCAGGCGGGCACGGGGCGGGCGGCGCAGGCGCGACGAAGGGCAAGCGCGCGAGCGGGCCGCGGGTCGTCCTCGCCGCGCACCCGAGCGCGACGCGCTGGCCGCGCACCGTCGCGCTCCACGGCACGCTCGACGCGTCCGACACCGTGCAGATCGCGGCGCGCGTCGAGGGGCCCGTCGCGGAGGTGCGCGTCGATCTCGGCGACCGCGTCGAGCGCAACCAGGTGCTCGCGCGCCTCGTCGCGACGGACTTCGCCGCGCGGAACGTGCAGTCCGGCGCCGACCTCGAGCAGGCGCGGGCCGACCTCGCGCGCCTCGAGCGCCTCGGCGCGTCGCAGCTGACGACGGTGCAGGCGATCGAGCAGGCGCGCACGCGGGTCGCCGTCGCGCAGGCGCAGCGCGCGCTCTCTGGGCGGCAGGTCGCGGACACCACCGTGCGCGCGCCCTTCCGCGGAGCGATCAGCCGCCGCTACGTCTCGCGCGGGGCGTACGCGCGCGTCGGGGCGCCGCTCTTCGACCTCGTCGCCGTCGAGGACCTGCGCCTCGCGCTCGAGGTGCCTGAGCGCTACGCGCCCGAGGTCGGCCTCGGCGCGCTCGTCCGGGTGCGCCCCGACGGCACCGCCGCGCAGGACACCGTCGAGTCACCGATCGTGCGCGTGTCGCCCGTGATCGACGCCGCGCGCCGCACCTTCCGCGTCGAGGCGAGCGTCAGCGCAGCGCACGGGCTCCGCCCCGGGATGTTCGTCATCGCGTCCATCGTGCTCGGCGACCCGCTCGACGCCGTGCGCGTGCCGCGGAGCGCGGTCTTCACCGTGCTCGGCGAGAGCCGCGTCGTGCGCGTCGTCGAGGGCAAAGCCGAGCCCGTCGCGGTCGTGCTGCTCGGCGAGGACGGCGCCGACTCGATCGTGCAGGGGGTGTCCGCCTCAGACCTCGTCATCACGCGCAGCGGCGCCTCGCTCGCCCCCGGCGCCGCGGTCCGCCTCGAGGGCGACGCCGCCCCCCGCGCCGAGCAGCCCGCCCGGAACCACGGCGGATGACGCTCTCGGAGATCTGCGTACGGCGCCCGGTCTTCGCGACGATGCTCGTCTCGGCCTGCGTCGCCTTCGGCCTGCTCTCGTTCGGCAAGCTCGGCGTCGACCGCACGCCGAACGTCGACCTGCCCGTCGTCACGGTGACCACGGCGCTGCGCGGCGCGAGCCCCGAGGAGATCGAGACGCAGGTCACGAAGGTGATCGAGGACGCCGTCAGCACCTCCGAGGGCATCGACGAGCTGCGCTCGACCTCGCTCGAGGGGGTGTCGTCCGTCACGGTCAACTTCGTCCTCGATCGCAAGGGCGTCGAGGCCGTGCAGGACGTGCGCGACAAGGTCGCCGCGATCCTCCGAGAGCTGCCCGTCGGCACCGAGCCGCCGGTGATCACGCGCCGCGACACGAGCGCGAGCCCCGTGCTGACGCTGGTGCTCAGCGGGAACCGCGAGCTGCGCGAGCTGACGGATATCGCGGACAAGCGCGTGCTCGAGACGCTGCAAGGATTGTCGGGCGTCGGTGACATCCAGATCGTCGGCGGGCGCACGCGCGCCTTCGACATCGACCTCGACGCCGGGCAGCTGGCGGAGCTCGGGCTGACCGTCGCCGACGTGCGCAGCGCGATCCAGGCGCAGAACGTCGAGGTCCCCGGCGGGCGCCTCGAGAGCGCGGGGCGCGAGGAGGTCCTGCGCACCGTCGCGCGCGTGACGAGCGCGGACGAGCTGCGCGCGATGGTGATCGCCGAGCGACAGGGCGCGCCCGTGACGCTCGGCGCCGTCGCCCGCGTGCGCGACGCCGAGGAGCAGCCGCGCTCGCTCTCGCGCCTCGACGGAGTGAACGCCGTCGCCCTCGTCGTGCAGAAGCAAGCGGGCACGAACACCGTCGCCGTCGTCGACACCGTCCTCGCGCGCCTCGCGACGCTCGAGGTGGCGCTCCCCGACGATCTGCACATCCAGGTGGTGCGCGACGAGAGCACGTTCATCCGCCGCTCGATCCACGAGGTCGAGCTGCACCTCGTGCTCGGCGCGCTCCTCGCGAGCATCTGCGTGCTGCTGTTCATGGGCTCGCTGCGCTCGACGCTGATCGCCGCGCTCGCCATCCCGAGCTCGATCATCACGACCTTCGCGGTGCTCCGCGCGCTCGACTACACGCTCAACAACTTCACGCTGCTCGCGCTGACGCTCGCCGTCGGCATCGTGATCGACGACGCCATCGTCGTGCTCGAGAACATCTATCGCCACATCGAGGAGGGCGAGGACCCGTTCACCGCGGCCATCCGCGGCACCAAGGAGATCACGCTCGCCGTCGTCGCGACGACGCTCTCGCTGATCGTGATCTTCTTGCCGACGGCGTTCATGGAGGGGCGCGTCGGGCGCTTCTGGCAGAGCTTCGGCATCACGACGGCGTTCGCCATCGGCATCTCGCTGCTGATCGCGCTGACGCTGACGCCGATGCTCTGCTCGCGCTGGCTCTCCGCGAAGAAGCACGTCCCGGAGGGAACCAAGAAGAGCCTCGTCGCGCGCTTCAACGGGCTGCTCGATCGGGGCTACGGCGCGCTCGTCGGCTGGTCGCTGCGCTGGCGCTGGCTCGTCGTCCTCGTCGCCGTCGCCATCGTGGCCACGACGGTGCCGCTGTCGCAGCAGGTCGGCAAAGACTTCATGCCGCAGGACGACACGAACGAGTTCTCCGTCTCGATGACGATGCCCGAGGGCTCGGACCTCGCGAGCGCGAGCACCGTCGCGACCGAGATCGAGCACAAGCTCCGCACGCTGCGCGGCGTCGAGCTGATCTGGACGCGCGTCGGCGCGCAGAGCGGCGGCGACGACGTCACGCAGGTCGAGATCTACGTGCGCATCGTCGCGCTCGAGAAGCGCGCCTACTCGCAGTTCGACGTCATGGACGACGCGCGCGCGATGCTCGCGCCGTACGCGGATCTGCGCCCTTCGGTGTCGAGCGTCGGCAGCGTCGGCGGTGGCGGGCACTCGCAGCTCTCGTTCTCGCTGCGCGGCCCGGACCTCGACCGCCTCAACGTCTACGCCGCGCGCCTGATGGAGCGGATGCGCGCGGACGCCGCGTTCGTCGACGTCGACTCGGGCGCGGCCGTCCGCAAGCCCGAGGTGCGCGTCTTGATCGACCGGCAGCGCGCCGCGGATCTCGGCATCCGCGCGGGCGAGGTCGCGACGGCGCTGCGCACGATGGTCGGCGGCGAGCCCGTCTCGAAGATCCGCGTCGGCGACGAGCAGTACGATGTCTGGCTGCGGCTGCAGCCCTCGGACCGCGACTCGATCGAGACGCTGCGCGGGCTCTCGCTCCGCGGGCGCGACGGCCTCGTGCGCCTCGACACGATCGGCACCTTCGAGCGCGATCGCAGCCCGGCGCAGATCACGCGCATGAACCGCGTGCGGCAGGTCGAGGTCGGCGCGAACCTCGCGGGCGTGCCGCTCGGCACCGCGGTCGAGCGCGTGAAGGCGCTCGTCGCGGACCTCGAGTTCCCGCCCGGCTACGAGATCGTGTTCGGCGGGCGCGCGAAGCTCTTCGACGAGACGCTGCGCAACCTGCTGACGGCGCTGATGCTCTCGCTCGTGTTCATGTACATGGTGCTCGCGGCGCAGTTCGAGAGCTTCCTGCACCCGATCACGATCCTGCTCGCGCTGCCGCTCTCGCTGCCGTTCGCGCTGCTGTCGCTGATCCTGATGAACGACACGCTCAACATCTACTCGGCGTTCGGCGTGTTCATGCTCTTCGGCATCGTGAAGAAGAACGGCATCCTGCAGGTCGACTTCACCAATCAGCTGATCAAGCAGGGGATCGCCCGCAACGAGGCGATCATCCGCGCGAACGTCACGCGCCTGCGCCCGATCCTGATGACGACGCTGACGCTGATCGCCGGCATGACGCCGATCGCGCTCGGGCGCGGGCCGGGCGCCGCGTCGCGCGCGAGCATGGCGAACGTGATCATCGGCGGGCAGGCGCTCTCGCTCCTGATCACGCTGCTGATCGTGCCCGTCGCGTACTCGCTCTTCGACGACGCCGGCAAGCTCGGCGGCAAGCTGCGCGCGCGCTTCGGCAAGAAGCCCGTCGAGGCGCCGAGCGAGGTCGAGGGCCCGGCGCCGGAGTCGGCCGAGTAGCGAAACGCCCGGGATTTGGTGGGGTTGCGCACCGCGTCATCGGAGCGTCATGCTCTTCCCCATGCCGCCGCTCGACGCCCCGCACACCGACGTCTCGACGATCCCCGCGCTCGCCGCCGACGTACGCCGCACGTTCGAATCGGGCCTGACGCGGCCCATCGCGTGGAGGCGGCTGCAGCTCCAGCGACTCCACGCGCTGCTCACCGAGCGCGAGAAGGACCTCCTCGACGCGCTCGAGGCGGACTTCCAGAAGCCGCGCTTCGAGGGCTGGGCGACCGAGGCGGGCTTCACCGCGACCGATGTGCGGCACACGCTCTCGCAGCTCAGCAAGTGGATGCGCCCCGAGCGCGTGCGCACGAACCTCGCGAACCTGCCGGGCAGCAGCCGCATCCTCCGCGAGCCGCTCGGCTGCGTGCTGATCATCGCGCCGTGGAACTACCCGATCCAGCTCGTGCTCTCGCCCCTCGCCGCAGCGCTCGCCGCGGGCAACTGCGCGGTGCTCAAGCCGTCGGAGCTGACGCCCGCGTGCGCGACGCTGCTCGCGAAGCTCGTGCCCGAGTACCTCGATCGCGAGGCGGTGCGCGTCGTCGGCGGCGCGGTCGAGGAGACGACGGCGCTGCTGCGTGAGCGCTGGGATCACATCTTCTTCACGGGCGGCGGCGCGGTCGGGCGCGTCGTGATGGAGGCCGCGGCCAAGCACCTGACGCCGGTGACGCTCGAGCTAGGCGGCAAGAGCCCGTGCATCGTCGACGCGGACGCCGACCTCGTCACCGCCGCGCACCGCATCGCGTGGGCGAAGTTCCTCAACGCGGGGCAGACCTGCGTCGCGCCCGACTACGTGCTCGTGCACAAGTCGGTCGAGAGCGCGCTGCTCGACGAGCTGAAGAAGGTCGTCACCGAGTACTACGGCGCCGACCCGCAGAAGAGCCCCGACTTCGCGCGCATCGTCAACACGCGCCATCACGCGCGGCTCGTCGGGCTGCTCGGCGACGGCGAGGCGGTCGTCGGCGGGCAGCACGACGCGGCGACGCGCTACCTCGCGCCGACGGTGCTGACGAAGGTGAAGCTCGACGGCAAGCTGATGGGCGACGAGATCTTCGGGCCGATCCTGCCCGTGCTCGCCGTCGACAGCGTCAGCGAGGCGATCCGCTTCGTGCGCGCCCGCGAGAAGCCGCTCGCGCTCTACGTCTACTCGCGCAGCCAAGACACGGTCGACGAGGTCCTCGCCGGCACGAGCTCCGGCGGCGTCTGCGTCAACGACTGCATCATGCACCTGACCGTGCCCGACCTACCCTTCGGCGGCGTCGGCCCGAGCGGCATGGGCGCGTACCACGGCAAGGCGGGCTTCGACTGCTTCAGCCATCGCAAGTCGGTGCTCGACAAGTCCACGATGGTGGACCCGCCGCTCCGCTACCCGCCCTACAGCGCCGACCGCGAGAAGTGGGCGCGGCGGTTGCTGTAAGACGCGGCGCGCCGGGGACGTTCACCCGGCGCGCTCGCGGTCCGCTCAGAGCGTCAGATACGTCTGCTCTTTGAGCCCGCGCGCGTAGTCGGCGAGGAGGCGCATGCCCTCGGTGGGCTTGAGCTTGTCCTGCTTGATCGCCTGATCGACCTGCGCCTTCAGCTTCGCGGCGAGGTCCTTGGCGTCGTACTGCGTCATCTGGAGCACGTCCGCGACGGTGTTCCCGGCGATCGTCTCCTCGATGTAGTAGCCGCACTCCTCGTCGTCATCGAGGAAGACGTGCACCTCGTTCACGCGCCCGAAGAGGTTGTGCAGGTCGCCCATGATGTCTTGGTAGGCGCCGGTGAGGAACACGCCGAGGTAGTACGGCTGCCCCTCCGTGACGGGGTGCAGCTGCAGCGTGTCGCGCGTGTCGTTGAGGTCGATGAACTTCGACACCTTGCCGTCGGAGTCGCAGGTGATGTCGACGAGCGTCGCGGGCTGCGTGGGGCGCTCGTTGAGGCGGTGGATCGGCACGATCGGGAAGAGCGCGCCGAGCGCCCAGTGATCGAGCAGCGACTGGAACACCGAGAAGTTGCAGATGTACTGATCGGCGAGCTGCTTCTTCAGGTCGTCGAAGCCGTCGGGCACCTCGCTCGGCTCGAGCGTGCTCGCCATGTGGTGGATGCGCTCGGCGACCTCCCAGAACAGCTCCTCGACGCGCGCCTTCACGGGGAGGTCGAGGATGCCGAGCTCGAAGGACGTCTGCGACTGCTCCTTCGCCTCGATGATGTCGTGCCAGCTCTCGCCGAGGTTCGACGTCTTCAGGTTCTGCAGCGTGTAGATCAGCGACTGCACGAGCTTGTGATCGTCGGCGCCGAGCTCGTAGCGCGTCTCGGGCGTCTTCTCGATCGCGCCGAGCGCCTCGACGACGAGCACGCTGTGGTGCGCGACGATGGCGCGCCCGGACTCGCTGATGATGTGCGGGTGCGGGATGCGCTCCTCGTCGCAGACGTCCGCGATGTGGTGCACGACGTCGCGCGCGTACTCCTCGACGCTGTAGTTCATCGACGAGTGATCGGTGCTCTTCGAGCCGTCGTAGTCGATCGCGAGCCCGCCGCCGACGTCGAGGTACTCGATCGGGTAGCCCGCGCGCCGCAGCTTCGCGTAGTGCCGCGCCGCCTCACGCACCGCGCGCTTGAGGATGAGGATGTCCGGCACCTGCGAGCCGATGTGGAAGTGGATCAGCTTGAAGGCGGCGAGCATGCCCGCCTCCTTCATGATCTCGGCCGCCTGCAGGATCTCCGTCGTCGAGAGGCCGAACTTCGCGCTCTCGCCGCCCGACTCGGCCCACTTGCCCGCGCCGCGCGTCATCAGGCGCACGCGCAGCCCGATCATCGGCTCGACGCCTAGCTCCTTCGCGAGGCGGCAGATCGCGCGCACCTCGCTGAGCTTCTCGGCGATCAGCACGACCTTCTTGCCGAGCTTGCGGCCAAGCAGCGCCGTGCGGATGTACGCGTCGTCTTTGTAGCCGTTGCAGACGATCAGCGACTCGTTGTCGGTGTGCACCGCGAGCGCGGCGAAGATCTCGGGCTTGCTCCCGACCTCGACGCCGTAGTGAAATTTGAGGCCAGCCTCGAGGATCTCCTGCACGACCTCGCGCAGCTGATTGACCTTGATCGGGAACACGCCGCGGTAGGTGCCGCGATAGCGCTCCTCGACGATGGCGGCGTTGAACGCGTCGTTCAGCGTCTTGACGCGATGGTGCAGGATGTCCTGAAAGCGCAGGAGCATCGGCGTGCGCAGGCCCTCGTCCTTCATCGCCGCCTGGACGACGTCGTAGATGGAGATCTTGCGCCCGCGCTCCTTCAGCGGCGCGACCTGCATCGAGCCGTCGGCGCCGACCTCGAAGTAGCCCGAGCCCCAGCGGTCGATCAGGTAAAGCTCGTTGGCGTCTTCTGTGGTCCACGGCGGCTCGCTCGAAGCGGGCGCGGTCGGGCTCGGGGTGCGCGTGGTGCCGTCCACGTCGTTGCTCGGCGAAGTCGGGCCTGATGCTTCCACTGCGATCTCCGTGCGCGCGGGACGAAATGCGCCGCGCGAAGTGCGCGATTATGCGGGAACGCGCAGGGCGTTCAATGGAGAAGCGCGGGCGGCGGCTGCGTGACGGGCGCGCGACGATCTCGACGCAGGAGTGTGACGGGCGCATTGTCTGCCGCGTGGGTGGCCCTTCGATCGACGCTGAGCTCGTGCGCACCGCGCTCGGCGGACCGGGAACGGTGCTCGACACCGCGTGGATCTCGGCGGCTGCGCCAGCGCCCGCGGCGGTGCTCCTCGCGCTGCGCCTCGAGCTCGCCGCGCCGACCGTCGTCGCGATGCTGCGCGCGGGCAACCTGCGCGATCACTCGAACGAGGTCGCGTTCCCGGGCGGCAAGCCCGAGGTGGGCGACGCGTCGCTGCTCGCGACGGCGCTCCGCGAGAGCCGCGAAGAGGTCGGGCTCGGCGGCGACGACGTCGAGTTCCTCGGCACGCTGAGCGCGGTGCCGGTGATCACGGGCAAGTACCTGATTCACCCGCACGTCGCGGTCGTGCACGCGGGGCGCACGCCGCACCTCGGCTCAGCGCAGGAGGTCGCGCGCGTGCTCGAGGTGCCGCTGACCGACTGGCTGACGGGCGAGCGACAGTGGGAGGCGGTCAAGCTGCCGTGGCGCGGCACGGAGCTGCTGATGCCGCACTTCCCGCTCGGCGACGTGACGCTCTTCGGCGCGAGCGCGTTCATCTTCCACGACCTCTTGCGGCGCCTCGCGCTGACGCTCGGCCAGGCGCTGCCTGAGCCCGTGCTCCGGGAGACGTATCCGTGGGGCGACCGCTACGCCAAGCACCGCGGAGGGCCCTGAGATGGCGGCGATCGACTCCCACGCGCGCGCGACCGCCGCGCCGCTCCCGACGTGGTCCATCTGGGGCTTCGCGTTCGGCTACTTCGCCGCCTATGCGCCGTACGCCGCGCTGACGAAGCACCTCTCGACGGGCGGCACCGACGGGCTCTCGCTCTTGCCGGTGTCGACGCTCGCGTCCGTCGCGACGATGCTCGTCTACGTCTTCGCGACGGGGCTGCACAAGCACGCGCGCCGCGTGACGCTGTTCGGTCGGCAGGTGCCGATGCCGGGCGCCTGGACGGCGCTCTCTGGGCTCGCGAGCGCGGCGATCGTGATGACGACGACGCTCGCCTACACGTTCGAGGGCGTCAGCATCGTCTTCATGATGCTGTTGCTGCGCGGCGGCGTGCTCGTGATCGCGCCGCTCGTCGACGCGATCACCGGGCGCTCGGTGCGCTGGCAGTCGTGGGTCGGGCTGGTGCTCTCGCTCGCCGCGCTCGTCGTCGCGTTCCTCGCGCGGGCGTCGTTCGAGCTGACGCTGCTCGCGGCGCTCGACGTCGGCGTGTACCTGCTCGCGTACCTGATCCGCCTGCGCTTCATGAGCCGCCTCGCGAAGTCCGAGGACAGCAACGTCACGCTCCGCTACTTCGTCGAGGAGCAGCTCGTGACGACTCCTGCGGCTGTCCTGTTTCTCTCGATCTTCGCGCTCTTCCCGGGAACGGCGGGAGACCAGCTTCGCGCGGGCTTCGCGATGCTCGCGGGCGGTCCGCACCTCG
>CAIUAC010000525.1 GCA_903896985.1 uncultured Sandaracinus sp. | reverse complement strand
CGCGTGCGTCGCCGGGTCGCCGAGGACCAGCGCCCGCAGCTCGGGCCACTGCATGAAGTGCTGCACGACCGGCCCCGTCTTCGTCACCACGGCCTCGAGACGCTGGGCGATCGAGGCGTCGAGCCTCGAGCCCTTGTCGCGCAGCGCGCCGACCTCCAGCTCGGTCTCGGCGTTGACCGAACCGAGCCGCCCCTTCAGCTGCCCGACCTGGAAGGTGAGGTCTTCGAGCTCGCGGGTGCGATCGTTGAGATCGCGCTCGACCGCGCGCGCGGCCCGCCCGAGCTCGAGCCACGCGGCGGCGATCCCACCTGTGTCGCGCAGGCTCTCGGCGAGCTCGCGCGTGACGGTCGGGCCGGTCACCGGGACCGGCGGCACCGCGCACCAGGCGACCGTCAGCGGACGCGCCACCTCCGCGAGCCTGGCGCGCGACTCTCCCACGCGGAGCTCGAGCTCGCCGAGGCGCCGCGCGACCCTCGACTCGTCACGGACCAGCTCGTCGAGCGCCCCCCCGATGCGCAGCCGCGTGTCTCGCGAGCGCTGCTCAGTCTCCGCGCCCGTCTGTGCGGCGCGGTCGAGCTCGGCGCGCGCCTCCCGCATCGCCGTGATGTCCTCGGCCAGGTCATCGATCGCGCCGGTCAGCCAAGCGGGCGCATCCCCCCGCGGATAGGCGCGGCGCGCGAGGCTACGAAAGAGCTCGACGCGCTCGCTCCACCAGCCGGTCTCCGCCGGAGCCGGGCGCTGCGTCGGGCCGACGGCGCGCTGGTCCGGGCTGCTCGGAGCCGCGACCGTCCGCGACGAGGGCGGCAGGATCGACGCGTGTGAGCGCTTGACGACGAGCACCGGCGGCGCGGCCGCACCGGGCACCTGGTCGCGGAGGCGCTTGAGGTCCTCGAGCAGATGGTACGCGTCCGCGTGCCGCGCCTTCGGGTCCTTCGAGAGCAACCGCAGCACGATCTCGTCGACGAGCGGCGGCAGCGACGGCAGCAGCGACGACGGGCGAGGAGGCACCGCGCGGATGTGCTTCATGATCAGGTCCGGCGTCGTCCCCTTGAACGGGAGCTGCCCGGTGACCATCTCGAACAGCACGCAGCCGAACGCGTAGAGGTCCACCGCGGAGGTCAGCGGCGCACCTCGCGCCTGCTCGGGCGCCATGTACTCCGGCGTGCCGAACACCGTGCCGGACGCCGTGAGCCGCAGCTCCCCCTTCATGTGCGCGAGCCCGAAGTCGAGCACCTTCACGAAGTCCGAGCCGTCGTCGCGCGAGAGCAGGTAGATGTTGTCCGGCTTCACGTCGCGGTGGATGACGTCGAGCTCGTGGGCTCGGGCGAGCGCGCCCGCGATCTGCATGGCGATCGGGATCGCACGCGGCAGCGGCATCGGGCCCTGATTGATGGCGTGCGCGAGGGGGCGCCCGTCGAGGAACTCCATCACGAGGTAGACCAAGCCGTCCTCGGTCTCGCCGAAGTCCGTGATCTCGATGATGTGCTCGTGCTGGATGCGGTTCGCCGCCTTCGCCTCGCGCAGAAAGCGAGTGCGGTTCACCTGATCGAACGCGAGCTCCGCGGCGAGGAACTTGATCGCGACGTCCCGTCCGACCACGTCGTGTCGCCCGCGGTACACGATGCCCATGCCGCCCTCGCCGATCTTCTCGAGGACCGAGTAGCGCCCCGAGATGCTCCGCCCGATCAGCGGGTCCGGCAGCTCGAGCAGCGCCCGGCCATCGAGCGGACAGACCTTCGCGTCGCCCTTGAAGCGCGCCCGACACGACTCGCAGACTTTCACGCGGCGCCCCTCCGGACGGTGAGATTAGCGCACGAGTCCTCGCCTGAGAAGCGCGGCCTGATATGGTCGGCCCCTTGGAGGGAAGTCACATGCGTCACATTTCCATGCTCACTGGGGTCCTGCTCTCGCTGCTGGTCGTCACCGCCTCCGCCTCCGCGCAGGACACCGCGCCCGCGGCCTCGCATCGCAGCTCAGTGCAGCTCGCGTTTCAGGGGCGCCTCGACGCGATGGGCTACCTCGCTCCCCGCAACGACGCCGACCCGCGCACCACCAACCTGCTCAGCGCGATCCAGACGATCACTCCCTACGTGACGCCGGGCGTGCGCCTCATCGATGGGCGGCTCTTCCTCGGCCTCGGCTTCGGCTTCGGCTCGTACAGCTACAAGCAGTGCCAGGACACCTGCGACGACTACGACCTGATCGGGCAGAGCTACTTCGCGCTCTCTCCGATGGCGTTCTTCGACGTCCTGCGCAGCGGTCCCGCGTCGCTCTACGCCGGTGGCTGGTTCAGCTTCGCGCCGATCGGCGCGGCGACGTTCGAGACGCACCGCGGCGCGACGACGAACATCACCGAGACGGATTCTGCGAGCGCGATTGGTTTCAACCTCGCCGTCGGCATCCGCGCGCAGCTCGTCGAAGGGCTCTCGCTCGGCACCGAGTGGGGCTGGGGCCTCACCTCGTACTCCAGCGACGGCAGCGAGCCGGGCGTCGCGCGCGACGTCAGCACGACGATGCACGGCATCTTCGGCACGCTGATGCTCGAGGGCGCGATCAACCTCTGAGGTCGCCGTTGACGCAGCGGACGGGATGAGCCCACATTCTCCGTCGCGCGCCGCCGCGTGGGCGCGCGATGGAGACTGGTGAAGCTCTCGAGCAAGGGTCGATACGGTGTCCGAGCGGTCTTCGATATCGCCTTCCACAACGACGGGAAGGCCACGCAGATCAAGGACATCGCCGAGCGGCAGGTGATCCCGGCGCGGTTCCTGGAGCAGATCTTCCAGGACCTCAAGCGCGCAGGGATCGTCACCTCGAAGCGCGGTCCGCGCGGCGGCTATCAGCTCGCGCGCGAGCCCCGCGACCTCACCGTCGGCGACGTCATCCGCGCGATCGAGGGGCCCATCGACCTCGGCGCGCCGGAGCTCGGCGAGACGAGCGAGGCGTCCGATCCGACGAGCCTCGACGTCACGCAGCAAGCCTTTCGGGACCTCGGCGCGAAGCTCGACGCGGCGCTCGACTCCCTCAGCATCGGCGAGCTCGTCGAGCGCGGCGAGGCGCTCGGCATCCGCCGACGGCAGGCGAGCAAGTATGCGTACGTCATCTGAGCGCTCGTCTGAGACGCGCGGCGCGCGTTTCTTGGTCGTCGGCGCGGGCGGGCTCGGCTCGCCGGTGTTGCTCGCCCTCGCGCGAGCCCCGGGCGTCGCCTCGATCGTGCTCATCGACGACGACGTCGTCGACCGCTCCAACCTGCACCGGCAGACGCTCTACACCGCCGACGACCTCGGCGCGCGGAAGGTCGAGCGTGCCGTCGCCCGGCTGCGCGGGGAAGCCGAGGCAGCCGGCTCGGCAGCCGAGATCCGCGGCGTCGAGGGGCGTTTCTTGCCCGACAACGCGCAGGCGCTGCTCGCCGACGTCGATGTCGTCGTCGAGGGCGCCGACAACTTCGCCACGAAGTTCCTCGTCGCGGACGCGTGCGGCCTCGCCCAGCGTCCCCTCGTACAAGCTGGCTGCGTGCGCTGGGCCGGCTGGGCGCTCGCGACCGTGCCCGGGGTGAGCGCGTGCCTGCGCTGCCTCTTCGAGGACGTGCCCGCGCGCCTCGCCGCGAGCGCTGGCAAGCCTGTGCCGCCGGAGACCTGCGCCGAAGCGGGCGTCATCGGGCCCATCGTCGGCGTGCTCGGCGCGCTCGAGGCGGTGCTCGCGCTGCGCCTCGCCGCAGGCGATGTGGGCGCTGCGGGCGTGCTCTGGCGCTACGACGGGCTTCGCGGCGAGGTGCGCCGCAGCACCGTCAGGCGTCGCTCCGATTGCGCGCTCTGCACGGGCGCGATCACCAGCCTCGCGGCCGAGTCCTATGCGGCACCGGACTGTCGCTGAGGCCTCTCCGACTGACTCCACCGCACGCTCTGTACGCTCTGCGCCGACCGAACCGGAGAACTCGATGCCCGTCACCGTTCGCATCCCCACGCCGCTTCGCGCGCTCACGCTCGGCAAGGACGAGGTAGAGGCCGCCTCGGGCACCGTCCGCGAGATCCTCGACGCGCTCGACCACACCTACCCCGGCCTCTTGGAGCGCCTCTGCGACGCGAAGGGCGTCCGGCGCTTCGTGAACCTCTACGCGGGCGAGGAGGACATCCGCTTCCTCGACAACCTCGACACGAAGGTCGCCGATGGGCAGTTGCTGTCCATCGTGCCCGCGATCGCGGGTGGCGCGGCGTGAGCGATCCGCGCCTCCATGTGCGACAGGTGCAGG
>CAIUAC010000524.1 GCA_903896985.1 uncultured Sandaracinus sp. | reverse complement strand
CGCGTATGATGCGACGCGAAACCCGGCCTTTTTCGGGCGTTCTGCCCTGCCCTCGCCGCGCGACGCTCGTCCGCGCCCACCAAGCTGCAAGCGCGCTTGCAGATCTGAAAGCGCGCGAACGCCTCAGGGCCAGACGACGGCGAGGCGCTTCATCTTGCGCCAGAGCGTCGTGGAGCTGAGGCCGAGGACCTCCGCGGCGCGCTCCTTGTTGCCGTCCACGTCGCGCAGCACGGACTCGATGGCCGTCCTCTCGGCGCGGTCGACGGCGTCCTGCAGCGAGCGTCCGGGCTCGGTCGTGAGCCCCGAGGGCCGCGAGGCGACGAGGTCCGGCGGGATGATGTCGTCGCGGCGCATCACGCCGTCGATCGTCAGCGCGACGCCCTGCTCGATCATGTTCTCGAGCTCGCGGATGTTGCCCGGGTACTCGTACTGCAGGAGGTAGTCGAGCACGCCCTCCCCGAGCTTGACCGCGCGGCGCATCTTGCGGCCGTACTTCTCGAGGAAGAAGTCCACGAGCAGCGGCAGGTCCTCGCGGCGCTCGCGGAGCGGCGGCAGGACGAAGCGCGCGACGTTGAGGCGGTAGTAGAGATCCTGCCTGAAGGTCTTGTTCGCGATGGCGCTCTGCAGGTCTTGGTTGGTCGCGGCGATGATGCGCACGTCGACCTTGATCGGCTTGTTCTCGCCGAGGCGGCGGATCTCGCCCTCTTGCACCGCGCGGAGCAGCTTCGCCTGGAAGGAGATGGTCGTCTCGCCGACCTCGTCGAAGAAGAACGTGCCGCCGTTGGCCTCCTCGAAGAGCCCCTTGCGCGCCGCGACGGCGCCCGTGAACGCGCCGCGCGCGTGGCCGAAGAGCTCGCTCTCGAGCAGCGTCTCGGTGATCGCCGCGCAGTTGACCGTGATGAAGGGTCGGTCAGCGCGGGCGGAGTTCACGTGCACTGCGCGCGCGATGAGCTCTTTGCCCGTGCCGCTCTCGCCGGTGATCAGCACCGTCGCGTCCGTCGGCGCGATGCGCACGATGCGCCCGAGCACCTCGCGCACGGCGCCGCTCCGGCCGATGATGTTCTCGAAGCGGAAGCGCTCGCGGAACTCGGACGCCATCGCGCTGACCTGGCCCGCGAGGTTCCGCTTCTCGAGCGCCTTCTGCACCTTCACGAGCAGCTCGTCCTCGGTGAAGGGCTTCTGGATGTAGTCGTACGCGCCGATGCGCATCGCCTCGACGGCGCTCTCGATCGTGCCGTAGGCGGTCATCACGATGACCTCGGCGAGGGGCGCGACCTCCTTCGAGTGACGCAGCACGTCCATCCCGTCGCGCGCGCCCATCTTCAGGTCGGTGATCACGAGGTCGACGACCTCCGCGCCGATGCGACCGATGGCGGCGTCGCCGTCCGCGGCCTCCTCCACGTCGTGACCGGCGCCGCGCAACATCATGGCGAGCGTGGTCCGCATGTTGCGCTGATCGTCGACGACGAGAATTCGAGCCATTGCGGGGGAGTATCGCCCAGCCGGGCCTGAGGGCAATAGCGGCGGCGACGGGACGTGCTCAGCGGTCGTCGGGATCGAGCTGGGGCGGCGGTGAGCGCAGCGGCACCTCGGCTGCCCCTGGGCGCCCTCCGCCGAGCTGGAGCGCGCGCGTGAGCGACTCACCGAGCCGGCGCACGTCGTCGCGCCCCTGCGAGGCGACGGACACTGCGTAGGCGGCGACGACGAGCGCGACGAGCGCGAGCGCGAGGGCCGTGGCGGCGAGCAGGCGGGCGGTGCGGTCTTTCATCAGCGTCCTTCTTCGTCCGGGATGTGCTCGACGTAGCCGCGCTCGCCGACGCGGATGCGCACGACGGCGGGCGCGCCGACGAAGGAGCCGGTCAGCGACTGCTCGGGGTGCGCGGGGAACGCGTGCGGCAGCTCGACGATGGGGCTCACCTCGTAGATACCGGCGACGGGAAAGGCGTCTGGGCAAGCCTGCGCCGCGTCGACGCGCACGGTCGCCGCCGCGCGCGGCGAGACGCTGCGGAAGAAGTCGACGATGGGCACGATGGGCACGCGATCGAGGCCGCACTCGTGCGTGCCGAGCGGACCGCGCACACGAAAGCGCACCTGGTCGTTGCGCAGGTAGACGCGCCGAGTGCCGCTGGTCGACCGCACGCTGACCGAGAAGCCGAGCCCCGCCTGCGTGGCGCTGTCGGCTCGCGCGAGCGTGACCTGCGCGGCTTCCGTGGAGGTCGGCGGCGAGGTCGTCGGCGGCAGCAGCGGCGCGACGTCGAACTCCCCCGCCGAGAGCTCGCTGACGCTCTGCGCCTCGGGCCCGCTCGCGGCGCGGCGCGCGACCCATGCGCCTCGCGCGCCGTGCGCGTAGCCGTAGGTCGCGACGACGTGCGCGCCATGCTCTAAGAGCCCGAGCGCCCGACCGTTGCAGTACATACGAAGGTCGATCCACTCACGATAGACGCTCGGCAGCCCCTCGCCGCCGAGGGTCTGCGCGCGGGCAGGCGCGGCGTGAAAGCGCGGGGCGTCGGGGTGCGCGCAGCGCAGCGGGCGCGGATGGCGGGCCGTCGGGTCGCTGACGTCGAAGCGGAGCAGACGGCGGTCCGCGACGACCTCGGGCAGCGTCCACGAGGTCGAGCGCAGCTCCATCACATAGAGGTAGCGCGGGTCGCCGGGCGGGTTGGCGCCCGTGAACGGCACGAGCCGGACCTCGACGCCGGGCGGCGGTGCCGGCGGTGCCGAAGCCCGCGCGCGGCGCTGCGCGTGCGTGACGGACGAGACGCTCGCGAGGGCGAGCAAGACCATGGCGCTGAGAAGGAATCGACTCACGCGAGCACTCCACTGACCGCGGCGACGACCTCGTCACGAAGCTCTGCGGGGAACACCAGCCGCGGGCGCAAGGCGTGCGCGTTGCGCAGCTGACCGAGGAGGAACGACACATCGCCGAGGCGGCGCACGGGCTGATGGCGGAGCACGACCCAGAGCCCATCGG
>CAIUAC010000523.1 GCA_903896985.1 uncultured Sandaracinus sp. | reverse complement strand
CGTGCACGGTGAGGCTCTCGAGCATGCCGCGCGTCGAGTGCGACGAGGCGTGCGACGCGCGCCTGCTGCTCGTCTCGGGCGGCTACTACTGCACGTTCCAGTGCGCGACGCCCGAGGAGTGCGCGCCTTACGGGCTCGACTGCATCGGGGAGATCGGCGGCGCCTGCGCCCCGCGCTGCACCGTCGACGCGGACTGCCCGGCGGGCTTCTACCGCTGCGACCCCGCCGCGCACTTCTGCGACCCCTACCCGGTGTGAGCGCGCGCGCTCGGCTCAGCGCGCGGTGAGCACGACCCGGTGCTCGGCGACGCCGGGCGCGGCGACGATGGACACGATCTCGCGGTCCGCGTCGAAGGTCTGCGACCAAGCGCCCGCGGGGTCGCTCGGCATCGTCACGTCGAAGCCGCCCGCGTAGTCGCGCGCCGCCGGGACGTAGACCTCCGTCGCGCCCGTCACGCCCGCCTTCGCGCGGAACACGAGCTCGAAGCGGCGCGTCGTCGCGTCGAAGGACCAGGACACCGGCGTGCCCGCGATCGCCCGCGGATACGGGCGCACGAGCAGCCCCGCGAGCGGGTTGTCCTCGCCCGTGGTGCGATCGAAGATCGACCACGAGGTCGGCCCGCCCGGGTCGAAGCTCCACCACGCCCAGCCGGCGCCGAGCGCGTCGGCGGTGTCGAGCGCGTCCGCGACGAAGACGTCGAAGTTCGTCCAGCCCCACGCGCCGCCGAACTCCCCGATGACGAGCGGCTGCCCGTAGCGCCCGTACTCGTCGAGGCGCTGCGCCGCCCACGCGCCGAGCGTGCGGTCGCCGAGGCTGTAGCCGCCGTTCGCTTCCGTCGCCGTGCTGTAGAGGTGCGGCGCCCAGACGAGGCGCGCGGGCGCTGCGCCGTCCGCGGCGCGCGGGTCTTCGAGCACGGGGAGGTACGTCGGAGAGCCGTTCCCCGGCGCGCCGAAGCGCGGCTCGACGAAGATGAAGTTGTCGGGATCGGCCGCGCGGATGGCCGCGATCATGCGCGCGTAGAACGGCCCGAGCTTCGTCTCGTCGTGCGTCCTCGAGCGCCCACCGTCGGCGGGCGAGCGCCGGATGATCGCCTCGACCGCGTCGAAGTCGCTCCCCGGGAAGGGCTCGTTGATCACGTCGTAGCCGAGCACGGCGGGGTGATCGCGGAAGCGCTCGGCGACGTGCGCCCAGGTCATCGCGTAGTGCGCCTGCAGGTCCGCGTTGGGGCCCTCAGCGTCCCAGAAGTTGTCGAACGCGCGCGTCGCCGCGGGCTGCAGATAGTTGGCGCTCCAAAGATCTTGCAGCGTGAAGGGCAGGCCGTCGTCGCGGATCGCCCACTCGGGCGCGCCGTCGCAGCAGAAGCGCGCCGCGTACACGTCCTGATGCATGTCGAGCAGGACGTGCACGCCCTCCTCGGCGAACCAGTCGAGGCGCGTCTCGACGGCGTCGAGGTACGCGTCGTCGAAGACGCCCGGCGACGGCTCGATCGCGTCCCAGAAGATCAGAAAGCGCACGAAGTTGAAGCCCCAGCCGCGCGCGATCCGCGTGACCTCCTCGCGCGTGAGCGTCGGCAGATGATCGGCCGTGCTCTTCGCGGCGCTCTCGACGTTGAGCCCGTGCAGCACGAGCGCGCGCCCGTCGTCGTCGAAGAGGTAGACGGGCGAAGGCGCCGTCGGGGGAGGCGGGGTGACGGGCGGCGCGTCTGCCGCACAGCCGACGAGGAGCGTCAGCAGGGACGCGCAGGCGAGCAGCGGCAGCGCGAGCAGCGGCCGTGCGAGCAGCGGCCGTGCGAGTCCAGTCGAGCGCGGTGCGGGCATCGTCCGCGAGGATACCCATTCCGCTCGGTGAGCGGGCGCATCGCGGAGAATTGGCGAGCGGCGAGGGCGCGACGACCTCACCATGGGGCACGCATGACGACGCTCCACGAGCACGCCGCGACGACGACCGATCAGCCCGCGCTCCGCTACTTCCGCGCGGGCGAGCGCGGGCCCGCCGTGCTGCTCGTGATGGGGCTCGGGATGCGCGGGGAGCTGTGGCGGCCGCAGGTCGAGGGCCTGCGCGCGACCCATCGGCTCGCGTGGTTCGATCATCGCGGCGTCGGCGAGAGCGGGCCCGCCCCGTCGCGGCGCCTGCGGACGCGCGACCTCGCGGCAGACGCCCTGCGCGTCGCGGACGCGCTCGACGCGGAGGCGCGCGCGGCGGG
>CAIUAC010000522.1 GCA_903896985.1 uncultured Sandaracinus sp. | reverse complement strand
CGCCGCCCGCAGCGCCGACGCCTGCTGCTCCGACCGCCGCAGCGCCGCCGCCCGCAGCGCCGACCGCCGCAGCGCCCGCCGCCCCCGCGGCACAGTAGAGGCCCACGGAGCCCCGCGCGGCGGGGCTCCTCGTTGGGTGACGTCCTGTGGCTCGCTCAGCGCCGCTCGCCGAGCGCCAAGAAGCGATTGAACGCGTAGAGGTAATGCCACTGCCCGCGCCCGCCGCGGTAGAAGATGCCGACCGCGCGCACGTCGTCGAACGCGTGCCCTGCGAACGCGAGGCCGGTCGTCGGCAGCGCGATCGTCGTGCCCGCGGGCGCCGTGATGACCGCCCAGCGGCGCCCGGGCTCCTCGGTGCCCGAGAAGCGGTCGAGCCTGAAGACGCCGTCGCCGAGGTTGCGGCGCGTCCACGCGGCCTCCGAGAGATACCAGCGATCCTCGGCGCCGACGTGATCGACGACGACGAAGCGAAGCTCGTTGCTGCCATCGGTGCTCAGGCTCTCGAGGTCCACCTGCAGCGTCGAGGTCGCGGCGTCCGCGCCGAACGCGTACGGCCCCGCGCCATCGAACGGCGCGAACTGCTCGCTCCGCCACAGGAGTGAGAGATCGAGCGTCGTCGGGCCCGTCACGTCGCCCGTCCACGCCTCGAAGCGCCCGCTCCGCAGGCCCGTCCAGCTCGACTCCTCCGGCGGCCCGGTGCGCGCGGCGCTCGGCTGCGCGGTCACGCACCAGCCGCCATAGGCGGTCAGCGCGCTGGTCGGCTCGAGCAGCCCCGCGCCGTGGTTGTACTCGGTGTGAAAGAGCGCCTCGTCCAGCGAGAACGGCACGCACAGCGCGTTGCCGCCATCGACCGACACATTGCCGCGCACCGGATCGTAGCGGCCCGTCCCCTCGAGCGACACGGGCAGCTCCGCGCCGCGGAACACGACGAGCGCGTGACCGCTGACGCCCTCCGGGTCCACGGTCAGCTCGACGCGCATCGTGTCGACGTCGCCGTCCACGTCGCGCGCCTGCACGACGAGCCAGAACGTGCCCGGCGCCGCGGGCGTGCCCGAGAGGCGCCCGACGCCCGCGCCCTCCGCGACGAGCGAGAGCCCCGGGGGAAGCTCGCCGCCGAGCAGGCTCACCTCGACCGTGCCTTCCCCGTCCGTCGTCGTCAGCGCGACGTCGAGCGGCAAGCCCGCCTCGGCGTGCAGCGTCGGCAGCGCGGCGAACACGGGGCGCGTCCCGAGCGGCTCCGACGCGTCGCGCGCCCCGCGCAGCCGCTCGCCGTAGGTGCACGCGGCGTCCCACTTCGCGCTCTGCGCGCGCGTCTCGGTGACGAACTCCTTGGCGCCCCAGTAGCCGAAGAAGCTCCACGCGCCGAGGTCCGTGAAGACGCTCGGCGTGCGCCCGCCCGCGGCGCTCCAGAGCGCGAGCTGCTCCCGATAGAGCGCGCGCATCTGCGGCGTGCGCTGAAACCACCTCATGTAGCCCATGAAGTCGACGTGCGCGGGGTTCGACCAGTCGCCGAGCCCCACCGGGAGCAGGTGCTGCCCGCCCTCGTAGGCGATCATCGGCACGCCCGCGTCGCGCGCGACGGTCGCCCCTCGGACCCAGTCCGCGTAGGTGTCGTGCAGCTCTCGGCGCACGATGCCCGCGGCCGCGTCGTCGAGCGCTGCGGGCCACACGCCGGGGCTGCTGCCGAAGGGATGCGCCGCGAACAGCTCCGTGTGCGCGCCGTGCCCAAAATAGTTGGAGATGGCGAGCACCTCCGCGGACGTCGGCGCGAGCTCCTGCATCGACGCGAGCAGCGCGCGGTTGTAGTCGGCGCTCACCGCGAAGCCCGCGGCGACGTTCACGAGGCGCGCGTCGGGCTGCCCCGCGAGGCGCCACTCGTCCTCGAACGTCTCGAGGAACCCCGCCTGCAGCTGCCCCGCGCCCCACGCGAGCTGCGTGAAGCTCACCGCCTCCGGCGCGATGCCGAAGTGCTCCGCCGCGCGCGCCCGCGCCTGAAGCTGCTGCGGCAAGTACGCCGACGAGCCGTTCCACTGCTCGTTCGAGTACTCCGCCCACACGCGCAGGTCAGGGCGCAGCTCGGTCGCGATCATGCGCGCCAGCCCGCGCACGAGGTCCGGCGTCGCCGTGTGCGGCACCTGCACCCAGAGGTCGCGCCCCGTCTCGTTGCACAGCGCGACGAGCCACTCGTACGGGTAGCCGAGCCGCCCGCCGAACGCGCGCACATGATGCCGCGACCAGCCCACGTCGATGATCGAGAGCGAGCGCCCGAGCTGATCGGCGCGGCTGCGATCTGCCCAGCTCATGGGCGTCTCGTCGGTGATCCCGTTGACGTCGAGCCACGCGAGGAAGCGGAGCACACCGCCGTCGGGCATTTCCGCGAGGTGCGCGAGGAACGCCGGATGAAAGAGCGGCAGCGGCGCGCCGGGCGCAGGCTCGAGGCTGCCCATCACGTGCCCCGGCGACAGGTCCGCCGTCGCGTCGAGCGTCACACCCGCGCCGTCGAAGGCGGGCGCCCAGAGGTGCAGGTTTCGCACGGGATCGAGCGGGTCCATCGAAGAGACCCGCACGATCGGGTACTCGCTCACGGTGTCCATGTTGAGCACGATGCGGTTCGGGCTCGTGAGCAAGAGCTGTCCGCCGACGCCGTCGTTGGTCGAGGGCTCGAGCGCGACGGTCCCCGTGCCGTCCCACGTGAGCACGTAGACGCCGTGCAGATAGGTGTGCTCGCCGGTCGCGTACGACTGACTGATCGTGATCCCGACATGGTCGGGCAGCGCCCGCGGCCAGCCGCGCTCATCCACCTCCAGCGTCGCGGCGAGCGCGTCCGCCTGCGCTGAGTCGTACGCGGGCGTGCCCCACTGCGGGAGCACCCAGACCTCCGCGCCGCGCAGCACATCCGCGAAGAGCCACGACCGGCTCGCGTCCCCGCTCAGGCCGATCTGCAGCGGCGGCAGGCTGCTCGGCGAGAGCGGCGCCTCCCACGCGCAGGTCACTCCGTCGCCGACCTCGCCGCGCGGGCAAGCGCAAGTCCGCGCGCCGACGGTGTTCGCGCAGGTCGCGTCCGCCGCGCACCCACCGTTCGCGGTGAGGCACTCGTCCACGTCGTCGCACGCCCTGCCGTCCGCGCCGAGCACGTAGCCCGCCTCGCACGAGCACGCGGCGCCCGCGTCCACGTCCTCGCAGCGCTGCGCGCAGCCGCCGTTCGCCGTCGCGCACGGGCTCACGGGCACGGGCACGGGCACAGGTGCGGGACTGCTCGGGGTGTCCCCGCAGGCGACCACCAGCAGCGCGACCACCAGCAGCGCGTTCAGCGCGACGACCCTGCACCAAGCTTCACCCATCGCGACGCCCTCCAAGGCGAATAGACCAAGCAAGACCTACACACCGCTCAGCGCCGAGGCGAGGCGCGGCGCGGAGGCTGAAGGAGCCGTCGGCCGAAGTCCACACCCACGCGGGGCCCATCCGCAAGCGAGAGCGCGCGCGCGCCGAGCCTCGACGCGGGCTCTCGGACGCCACTCTGCCGGCTACGCGTTCTGTCCCGAGCCTAGGAGTCGCGGCAGCAGAGCACGCCGCCGCCCGCCGAGGCGCGCTTCACGACCGCCGTCGCCTCGCCCGCGTCGTTGTTGCAGCTCCACGGGGCGCCGAGCGAGGCGCACAGGTTCCCGCTGAACCGATCGAGCGGGCCGCAGCTCGCCGCCGGAGGTTCGCCGAGGCTCCCGCAGCCGAAGAGATCATTGGTCATCGCTGCGCTCGGCGCGCAGTCGACCTCGCAGCTGAGGCTGGTGCAGCTTGGGTTCGCGCCCGTCGCGCACTCCCTGCAGCCCGGGCCAGACTGCCGCGTGGCGAAGAACGCGCGCGCGGGCGCGTCGTGCGCGCCGACACAGCCATCCGACGACGAGCGCGCCACATCCGCGCTTCCTGTGCAGACGTGCCACTCCGGCGCGCAGAGGTCCGACGCTCCGCACTCTCGACCGTCCGCGTGACGGCTGTCGTCGCCGCCCTTGCGATCGCACGCGGGCGGTGCGTCCACGGCGAGCCCGGCGATTTGCCACGCGCCGCTGCAGCCCGCGATCCGCGGGTATCGAGCGGCGTCTCGAAACGCCTCCCGCTCCCCGTCCGCGCACCCGCTCGCCGGCGTCCGCGCCCGCGTCCGGTGG
>CAIUAC010000521.1 GCA_903896985.1 uncultured Sandaracinus sp. | reverse complement strand
TCGTGCGGGGGCCCCGTTGAAGCTGCTGCGCCAGGGCGGGCACGGAGGCCCGCCCCACCACCGTTTCGCGGCATTCGTGCGGCGGGCCCATTGAAGCTGCTGCGCCAGGGAGTTCCTCCGTGAGTTGCCCCGCGCGTGCGTGCGCGAGGCCCGGAGTCCCCCTCGAGCAGCCCAGTCAGTGGGAAATGAAAGCGGGTCGCCGCCGGGCCAATCCCCGCCGAGCACGGGAGTCGAGAGTCGCCGCCGCCGCCTCAGTCCCCTCGGCCCCTCAGAAGCACACCGCGTGCGGCGCCGACACCGCCGTGCACCCGCTCACCGACGCGCTCCCGACCGCGCACGTCACGGTCGCCGCGCCGTTCAGGCAGCACATCTCGTTGGAGTCTTGGGCGCTGTCCAAGCTGAAGCAGTCGAGCGACAAGCCCGACCAGCTGTAGCCCGACGGGCACGCGTAGGAGCGCGTCGTGTTGCACGTCCGCGTCGCGCCGTTCGCCGCCGCGCAGGCGGTGCCGCCATACGCCGCGGGCGTCGTGACGGAGTACGTCTGCGTGCCGTCGCACGCCGCCGAGCAGCTGCCCCACGCGCCGATGCAGTTCACGGGCGTCGGCGTGCAGGTGCCGGCGCCGTTGCAGGCGCCGCCCGCGCAGGGCGTGCCGAAGGGCCGCGGCGAGGCGGCGTTGTCGAGGCACCGCGTCGCCCCGGTGACGCACGCGGTGGCGCCGTTCAGGCACGCGTTGGGGTTCGTCGCGCACGCGCCGCCCGCCGGCGCGCCGTCGTCGACGAGGTCATTGCAGTTGTCGTCGAGGCCATTGCACGTCTCGGCGACAGGCACGCACAGCACGCAGGCTCCCGCCAAGCAGGTGTCGACTCCGCCGCAGTCGGCGCGCGTGCTGCACGTCGTGCACGCCCCGGCGAGGCACGTCTCACCCGCCGGGCAGTCCGCGCGGACGCTGCATCGCCAGCCGAGGTCAGGCGGACCGAGATCAGGCTGTCCCAGGTCAGGCGGCCCGAGATCAGGCGGGCCCAGATCAGGCGGGCCGAGATCGGGCGGACCGAGGTCGTCCGGTCCCATATCGATGGGCCCCGCGTCGTCCGGTCCCATATCGGTGGGTCCCGCGTCGTCCGCTCCCAGGTCGATGGGTCCCAGATCGTCCGGTCCCAGATCGTCGGGTCCCAGGTCGATGGGCCCCAGATCGTCCGGTCCCCCGTCGGCAGGGCCTGCGTCGCTCGGCGCGGCGTCCATGCCGGCGTCGGTCGAGCGCTGATGACAGAAGACGCTGTCCGGGTTGCCCCCCGGGGGGCAGTCGCTGCAGCCCGTCAGCGCCAACGCGACGAGCGCCGCCGCACCGAACACGCCCGCCCGCATCATCCGCTCGCGCATCTTCATCGTGACGCTCCCTGCTCGATGTGAAACTCGACTCGACGATTCGCCGCGCGCCCAAGCTCCGTGTCGTTCGACTCGAACGGCACCGTCTCGCCCATCCCCGCCGCCGTCACGCTCGACTCGTCAATCCCGTGCTCGATCAGCCAGCGACGCACGCTCTCTGCGCGTCGCCGCGAGAGCTCGAGGTTCGTCGCGTCGTCGCCGCTCGAGTCCGTGTGACCCTCGACGCGGATGTGCGCGATGCCGCTCGCCTGCATCGCGTCCGCCACGGCGGCGAGCACCGGATAGCTCGACTCGAGGATGATGTCGCGCGCCGTCGCGAAGAACACCGGCTGCAAGATCTGAATGCTCTCGCGGCTGACGCGCACGAGCCCAGGGCAGCCGTTGCGCGCCGCGTCCCGGCTCGGCGCGCCGGGCTGATCGGGGCACGCGTCGATCGAGTCCCACACCGTGTCGGCGTCGCGGTCCCCGTCGGGACACCCCGCCCGGCGCGGGTCCGGGCGCGCGCCAGCCGGCGCCGTCGGGCACTCGTCCGCGCGGTCCGCGACGCCGTCGCCGTCG
>CAIUAC010000520.1 GCA_903896985.1 uncultured Sandaracinus sp. | reverse complement strand
CTCGACGGGCCGCCGGAGGCAGAGCTGCTGCTGCGCTGGCCGAGCGAGGCGCCCTCGGGCCCAGTGCGCATTTCGGCCACCGAGCACGACGCCGCGCTCCGCCTGCGCATCCCGCACGCGAGCGACGCGACCAGCGACCCGGGCGGGCGAGGCGAGGTCACGCTCGAGGCGCACGGGGCGACGCGCGGGGCGCTGCTCGCGGGCACGGTCGCCCTGACGATGCCTATGCCGGGTGGGCGCGGGCGCGTGACGGGCAGCTTCCGGACGTTCGTGCGGGATGTGCTCGGCGCGGACGCCGACGAGTGCGCGCGCTGAGGCGCGAGCTCAGGAGGCGGCGAGGAACGCGCGCACGAGCGGCGCGACGCGCGCGGCCTGATCGAGCGGGAGCATATGCCCCGCGCCCGCGAGCAGCTCGAGGCGCGCGCCTGCGAGCTGCGCGGCGAGATAGCTCGCGTACTTCGGCGGAGTGAGCACATCGTCGGCGCCGGCGAGCACGAGCGTCGGCACCCGCAGCGCGCCGAGCGCGCCCATGCGGTCGAACGCGTCGGTCGCGCGCCAGTCGGCGAGCGAGGTGGCGGAGGGCACGGCGCGGGCGTAGCCGTCGAGCCGCGCGATGAGCTGCGGGTCGGCGCCGTTCGACCAGCCGAGCAAGCCCGCGCTCTCGCGCGACGTGTCTGCTTGCGAGCGCATCGCGTCGAGCACGCCCGGATGCACGCGCAGCCTCGCGCCCGTCGAGGCGAGCACGAGCCCCGCGAGCGGGCGCGTCAGCGCGAGCTCGAGCGCGATGCCTCCGCCGTACGAGTGTCCGAGGACGAACGCGCGCGGCGCGTCGAGCGCGTCGAGCGCGGCGCCGACGAACGCGGCAGCCTCTGCCGCCGTCGTGCACGGCGGTCCCGAAGTGCGGCCGCGCCCAGGCAGATCGGGCGCGATCACGTCGACGTCGGGCAGCGCCTCGGCGAGGGGCTCCGCCATGTGATGGTCGCAGCCCGCCCCGTGCAAGAACACGAGCGTCGCGACGCGAGGCGCGCGTGCGCGATACACGGCGACGTCGCTGACGTAGGCGCCGACGGCGACGCGCACATACTCGGCTTCGGGCGCGCTCATGTCGGCTCGGTGCGCACGTCGCGGTGTCCCCGCTACGGAGTCGAGAGCGCGACGAGGCACGGATCCGGGCGCAGCGCGCAGATCGGACTGGGTCCCGAGAGCGCACACAGTCCATCGATCGTGAGCCCTGTCGGCGTGGGACTGCACGGCGAAGTGATCGCGGGCTGACAGGTCCCACGGAGGCACGTCTCGGCGCCGTTGCAGGGATTGCCATCGTTGCAGTACGCGTCGCTGGCACACGGCGAGGTGGTGGTGGGCGGCAGACACGCGCGGGGCCCGCCTCCGGTGGGGGCGCACTGCTCGCCCGACGCGCAGCCGCCCTCGAACCCGCAGCCCGTCGGATTCCTCGCGGTGCCCCCGACGCACACCGGCGTCGCGCAGGCGAGACCGGGGTTCGCGGCCACGATCGAAGTCACGGCGCCCGCGCACGCGGCGTTGTCGGGCGCGTGCTTGCAGCCGGACATCCCGCCGCCGACCTCGACGCAGACGGAGGCAGGATCGCAGGAATCCACGGTGCAGCTAGCGCCATCGTCGCAGAGCGCCGGCTGCGGCTCGTGCGCGCAGGTCCCGTCAGCCCGGCAACCATCGACCGTACAGCCGAGGAGGTCGGCGCAGCGCGCGTGCACCGGCGCATAAACGCAGCCGAGCGCGCCGTCACAAGTCGGCACGCGGCAGTCGCCCGTGGGGAGCGGCGGCAAGGTCGTCGCGCAGTCGAGCGGGGCGAAGTGGCACGCTCCGGCGATGCAGGTCCCCCTCGTGCACGCGTCCGCCGGCATGCAATCGGTGTTCGCCAAGCAGTCGGGGGGCCGCAGACAGCCATCCACGGGGCTGCAATACGTGCCCACGGTGCACCACGCGCTGTCGGCGGTCTCGACGCATCGGTCGAGCATCGGGTCGCACGCCGGGCGTGTGCACTCGATGCCGTCGGCGTCGGGACACATGGCAGGCGTCGTCACGCACATACGGTCGATGCACTCCTCGAGGCCATTGCAGAACACGCCGTCGTCGCAGTCTGCGCCGCTCAAGCAGCCGGCATCGGCGTCGCCGGCGTCCATCTCGCCGCCATCCTCCACGGGCGGCCCCGCGTCGACGGGCCGCCCGCCGTCCACTGCGGGTTCGTCGTACTCGCCGAGGTCGCGCGTGCCGAGGTCGCGCGCCCCGGCGTCGAACTCGAAGCCGCCGAGGTCCGTCGAGAGGATCGGGTCCGGCGGATCTGTATCGAGGACGAGGCTGCACCCGGTCAGCGAGAGCACCACGGCGGCCAGCGAAGCGAAGAGACGAAGCGCGCGCATATGCACCTCCCTGCAGACGAGAGCGTATCAGGACTGTCGCCAGGGCGCAGGGCGCGACGCTGGTGGCTCCGGACCGGACGCGCCGACGTCGGCGCCGGAAAGCGATGGATCACACCCGGCGCGCGTGGGACGCTCGGTCTCGGCGATGGACCCGCAGCGGCGCACGACGTTCAGGCAGTTCGCTCGCGCGGGCGCGATGGTCGCGTGGTTGGCGCTGCTCGCCAGCGGCTGTGCGGTCGCCCGGAGCGGCCTCGCGCACGACGCGACGGACGGGGGCGAGCGCTTCGACGCGGGGACGCACCCGCCCCCCGATCTCGGCGCGCCCGACCTCGGCGCGCTCGACCTCGGCGTCGACCTCGCTGCGCCCGACCTCGGCACGGATCTGGGGCCGGAGCCGATCGACCTCGGCCCGCCCGACCTCGGCGTCGACCTCGGCGTCGACTTCGGCGTGGATCTCGGCCCGCCTCCGCCGCCGTGCGACGGCGCGTGCACGCCGATGGAGGCGTGTGTGCTCTCGTCGTGCGTGGCGTGCGGCAGCTCCCTGCAGCCTTGCTGCGACATGGACCGTTGCCAGATGGGCTTCGTGTGCACGCTCGGGCTGACCTGCGCGCCTTGCGGCGGCACTGCTCAGCTCTGCTGCCCGGGCGGCGGCTGCGCCCCCGGTCACTCCTGCGTGATCGGCTTCTGCACTTGAGGTCCGCCGACGCGCGCTCGGCCGATGAGCGCTCCGGCGCCCACCCTCACTCGCTCGTCGACTCGGCGACGTAGCGCGCGATGTCGAGCGCCGTCGCGATGCCGCAGAGCCCCTGCCCGTCGGTGACGAGCACCCGCCGTAGCTGCATGGCGATGGAGTGCGACGCGACGCGATGGAGCGGAGTCGACGCGTCCACGCGCACGAACTCGTAGCTCATCACTCGCTCGACGGGATTGTCGAGCAGGGCGTGCGGCAGCGCGCGCGCGCGGAGCGCCTCGGTGTGCGTGAACAGGCCGACGGGCGTCGTGCCGTCGAGCACGACGAGCCCGTGGGCGTTCGACGTGACGAGCTGCGCGATCGCCGCGCGCACCGTCTCGCTCAGGTCGATGCGCTCGATCGAGCGATTCATCACCGAGGACACGGGCTCCATCACGCGGGAGTTGCTGACGGCGCGCAGGAGATCGCGCGCGCTCAAGACGCCGACCGTGTGGTCGTCGCGCGACACGAACACCCGCTGAATGCGGTGCGCGACCATGCGCCGCGCGGCCTCGTGCAGCGGCGCGTCCTCGTCGACGCGCACGGGCGTCCGCATCACCTCGCCCGCCGTTCGAGCGGTCGGGCGCACCGCGAAGCGGCTCGGATCCTCGCGCGTCTCGAGCTCGACGGCGGCGAGCACATCGGTCGTCGAGACGATGCCGATGACGGGGCCCTCGTGGTCGCGCACGCCGACGCCGGAAAACGCCCGCGCCTCGAGGACGCGCGCGACCTCGTTCAGCGGCGCCGTCACGTCGACGCACACGATTCCATACGAAGCATAGGCCGCAACCGCCCCCGCGAACGTCTTCATCATGGTCGGCAAGTGCGCACGGCAGCGCGCGTATGCAAGCGTGCGCGCCGCGCGAACTCAGCCGTTCGACTTGATGATCATGTCGAAGAGCCCGCCTAGCAGGCTCTGCCCCGTCGACGAGCCCGCGACCTGCCCGAGCACCGAGATTCCCTGGGCCGCGAGCCCCATCGTCTGCGCGCGGCTCGCCGCCTCATCGCGCTGTCGCTTGCGCGCCTCCGCGCCGTCGAACGCCTCCCGACAGCCCGGGCACGCGGGCGCAGTGAGGAACGCTGCGTGTCCGCAGAACACGCAGCCCTTCGTGAAGGCGAAGCTGCACACGCCGCACACGCGCGCGTCCGACGTCGCGACCTCGGTGCACTGCGGGCAGCGAATCCCGGCGACGCGTCCGGGGATCGGGATGTCGCAGTACTGACAGCAGGCGAGGCTGATGTGGTAGGGCGCGCCGCAGTTCTCACAGCCATCGGAGGCGGTCATGGCCTGCATGATAACAGCGCGCGCGCGGGTTCCCGCTATGCTCCTCCGCGACCGAGGGACCTCCATGAAACGCGCTCTTCTGCTCGCCGCGCTCCTGATGCTCGCTGGCTGCGGCGACGACGACACGACGCCGACGGATGGGAGCGTCGACGCCGCGCTCGACGCGGACCTCGACGCCGATCTCGACGCGGACCTCGACGCCGGCGCCGAAGCCGACATGAACGTCGATCTCGGGCCGCCGCCCATCACGTATTCGGGCGCGATCTCGCTGCTCGAGACGAAGGTCCTCAACCCAGGCACGAGCGGCACCTTCTACGGCCAAGGCCTCCGCGCGAGCATCCGCTTCGTCACGAGCACGAACGTCCCCGCGCCGACGCTCGAGGAGCTGCCGGGCTCGCCGCTCGGCTGCAAAGCCTGGGAATACACGGCCGAGCAAGCCCTCGCCGCGACCGTCGGGCAAGACGAGGGCATCGTGTTGCTCGGCGCGAGCGGGGGCGCGACGCCGCCGCGTATGCCCGCGTGCGTGTACACGGCGGGCCTCGGCTACGACTGCCCGGAGGTGGACACCGCGGGCTTCGGCGGGACCCTCGCCAGGGGCGCAGCGAGCGGCACCGCGACGCTGACGGACCTCGACCAGACGTTCACCGACGCCGGCTCACACGGACGCTACGTGCGCATCAGGGGCGCGACGCACGCGGCGAACGATGGGGAGTTCCCGATCGTCGCGCTCGCCGACGCGCACACGCTCATCTACGCGAACGCGGCCGTCCTCGCCGAGACGCTCCCCACCGCCGCGTCGCACGTCAACGTCGCGGGTCTAGGCGCGATCCCCGGCGTCGCCGATCCGGGCTTCCTCGCCGACGACAACGCGCTGGCGTTCACGCTGACGCCGAGCGGCGCAGGCCACTTCCCGCTGTTCACCGCGAGCACGAGCCCCGGAGGAGTCGGCGACGACTTCACGGTCGATCTGCCGACGCGCCGGCTGCTCAACGCGATGCCGTTCAACGGCACGCCGATCACGCTCGGCTGCGACACGGGCTCCTGCGGCGGAGGCAGCGCCACCGGCACGGTCGTCGACGTCGTCACGACGGACGCGCCCACCGACGGGCTCTCGCCGTTCGCGATGCCGCTGCCGACGACGGAGCGCATCGAGATCCGCTGCGTCGCGCTCGCCGAGAGTCACGTCACCATCCCCGCCGCGTACTCCGCGCTGCTGATGGCGGCGGGCATCACGCGCATCCAGACGACGCTCGTTCGCCCCGCGCTGATGGGCGGCGGCGTCGCCAACGTGAGCTCGAGCGCCGGGCACGCCCTCGTCGGCTTCACGAACGCTTGGTAGGCGCCGCGGGCGCGCACAGGGCGGCGCGCGTCAGCGCTTCTTGCGCCGCTCGAGGAGCTTCTCGCCGAGCGACTGAGGCGCGGCGGGCTTGGGTGCCGCGGGAGGCGGGGCGGCGGGCTGTGCGCTCGCGGGGGCGTCCTTCGGCGCGCCGGGCTGCACGCTTGGGGTCGCGCCGCTCGTCACTTGCGCGCTCTGCGCCGCGCGGATCTCGGGCGCGACGTCGCCATCCTCGCGGCCGCGGCCACGCGCTCGCGCGGCGGTGAGCGCCGCGAGCGTCGCCTCCGAGGTCGGGCTCTCGAAGCGCGGCGCGGGCACGCGCAGCAGTCGGCGCAGCGGGGCGGGGACGAGCCGACGCAGCGCGTCCCCGGGCAACACGAGGCGCCGCACCGCGACCGACGCGAGCAGCATCAGGAGCGCGCTCAGCACGAGCCCCGGCCAGAGCGGCGCGTACGCGTACACCGGCGGCGGCCGCACGCGGAACGTGGTGTCGAGGTTGGAGAGCACGCGCCCACCGGTGAGCGCCGCGAGCTGCGCGAGCTTCGCGCGGTCGGTGCCCTCGCCGCGCAGCTCGTCGCCCGCGGGCCGCACGATCCCCGCGCTGCCGACGAGCCCGCGTTCGGCCTCGCTGACCATGACGAGATAGGCGCCCGGCGCGTCCGCGTCGAAGCTCGCCTCGTAGCGCCCGGCGCCCGTCTGCTCGAGGCGCACCGACATCGGGCGCCCCTCGGGGCCCGCGATCGCGGCGGAGAGGTCGAGGTAGTTGCGGTAGCGCCCCTGCGCGTCGACCGCCTCGACGCGCACATGGCCCTTGCCGCCGCTCATCGTCACGAAGACCTGCGCATCGCGACGTTCTGGAGAGCGCGCCAGATCGCGAGCCAGCTGACCAAAGAGCGCGTTGTACCCGCTCCAGCCGAGCCACGCGCGCGCGAAGCCTGAGCCCGTGTCCGTCGCGAAGGTCGCGCTCCGCCCGATGCCGTGCTGCCACACGAGCAGGAGCGGGTCCTCGCGCGTCGCGCCGAGCAGACGCTGCGCCCGCCCGCGCGCGTTCATCACGACGTAGCCGCCGAGCGCCGGCGCGTCCGCGAGGTCGAGCCCACGCGTCGCCGCCGCGTCGACGCCGGGCAGCGCGCGGAACGCGTGATCGACGATCGCCGAGCGGCTCGCCTCGATCGTCTCTTGCGTGAAGATGCGCGGCAGCTCCGTCATATCCTCGACGATGTAGAAGCGCCCGCCGCCGAGGCGCGTCAGCTGCTCGAGCTCGGGGGTGTCGGGCCCGTTGCCCATCGCGACGATGGACGTCGTGATGTGGTCGCGCGCGGCGCGCTCGACGAGGGAGCGCGCGCCGGTCATCTCCTCGGAGTCGCTGCCGTCGGCGAACAAGAGCAGATGTTTGAGCTGCGTGCTCTCGCGCCGGAGCGCCTCGTACGAGGCCTCGAGCGTGAGGTCGATCAGGATGCCGCCGCCGCCCACCGTCGCGCGCCGCACCTGCGCGGCGATCTGCGCGGGATCCTCGACGGGGCGCATCGAGACGCTCCAGTCGACGGCGGTGTCGACGTGCGCGATGCCGATGCGGT
>CAIUAC010000519.1 GCA_903896985.1 uncultured Sandaracinus sp. | reverse complement strand
CGCTGGCATCAGCCTGCCTCGACCCAGGAGCGCGACGCTTGGGAGAGCGCGCTGCCGCGCCCGCCGCTCGTGCTCGTGACGGTCGGCGTCGGCGAGCGCGTCGAGCTCATGCCGCTCCGCGACGACGGCGGCTTCGACGCGGACGCGCTGCTGCGCGCCGAGGCGCTCCTCGCCGCGCGTCGCAGCGGCGTGCGTCATCCCATCGACGAGGGCGTACTCGACCGCGTCTACCGCGCGCAGCGGCACTTCCGCGTGCCGTTCGTCTGGGTCGTCAGCGGCTTCCGCGAGGACCGCGCGACGAGCCGCCACACGATGGGTCGCGCGATGGACGTCGTGCTCCCGGGCGTGCGCGACGCCGTGCTCGCGGAGCACGCGCGCGGCGAGGGCTTCAGCGGCGTCGGGACCTACACGCTGAGCGGCTTCGTGCACATCGACGTCCGCAATCGCAGCTACTTCTGGCTCGACGGCACCTCGCCCGGCCGGCGCTCGCACGCGCGTCAGGTGCTCGCCTCGCGCGCCTCGACCTCCGACTCGCACGCTCGCGCTCGCGGCGTCGCGCCGCCGTTTCCGCTCAACGTGGCCGCAGACGACACAGACGACGACGAGGCGTCCCTCGACACGCCGGAGGTGCTCGAGGCCACCGCGCCCGTCTCGGCCTCGGGGACGCCGCCCCACCTCGACGCCGCGCTGCGGGAGCCGCTTTGACGGGCACCCTCGACGAGGCCGCGCTCGCCGAGCTCCTCCGAGAAGGTCGTCACGCCGAGGCCGCCGCGCGCCTCGCCGCGGCCGGAGAGACCCTGCGCGCCGCCGAACTCTACGCGAGCGTCTGGAAGTACCCCGAGGCGGTCGAGTGCGCCGAGCGCGCCGGTCGCCTCGACGAGGCCTATCGCCATGCGCTCTCGGGCGAGGATCGCGCGGCGCAAGAGCGTCTCCGCGATCGCCTGCTCCTCGAGCCCGAGCAAGCGCGGCGCGCCGCGGGCTTCGCCGAGACGAAGGGCCGCCTCGCCGACGCCGCGCTCTTGCTCGATCGTGCAGGAGACTCGGCAGCCGCTGCCGTCCTCTACGAGCGCGCAGGCGAGCTGCTCGACGCCGCGCGCTTGCTCGAGCTCTCGGGACAGCTCCGCGAGGCGGGGCGCCTCTACGAGCAGCGCCTGCGCGAGTCGCCCGAGGACGGCGAGGCGGCCCTCCGCCTCGGGGTGATCCTCGCGCGCTTCGGGCGCTATGAGCCCGCGACGCGCGTGCTGCAAAAAGCAGCGGACGCAGCCTCCGGCCGTGCCGCGGCGCTGCGCCTGCTGATCGCCTGCCTCGACGCCCTCGGCCTCGATCGCGCCGCGGCGAGCCGCCTCGACGAGCTGCGCGCGCTCGACCCCGCGCTCCCCGTCACCGTCCCCGACTACCTCCTCGCGTCGTTCGGCGACGCGCGCGGTTTCGCGGCGCTCGCACGCGACTCCGCCTCCTCCGCGGGCCCCGACGCCTCGCGCTGGCTCGCCGGGCGCTATCGCGTCGTGCGCCCTCTCGGCTCAGGCGGCACGGGGCGCGTCGTCCTCGCGCACGACGCCTTTCACGACCGCGACGTCGCCATCAAGGTGCTCAACGTCGCCGACGGCGCGCAGGGCCGCGACGCCTTCGCGCGCTTCGTCCGCGAGGCGCGCCTCGCCGCCGCGATCGAGCACCCGAACGTCGTGCGCGTGTTCGAGTTCGACCCCTCGGGCCCGTTCCTCGTCATGGAGTTCATGGCCGGCGGCACGCTCGAGGACCGCCTCGCGGCCCAGCGCGCGCTCTCGCCAGCCGACGTGCGCCCGCTCCTCGACGCGCTCCTCGAGGGCCTCGCCGCGGTGCATCGCCGCGGCGTCGTGCACCGCGATCTCAAGCCCGCCAACGTCTTCTTCGACGCCGCGGGCACCGTGAAACTCGGCGACTTCGGCGTCGCGCACCTCGCCGACCTCGGCGCGACGCTGACCGGCGCGATGCTCGGCACGATGGCCTTCATGGCCCCCGAGCAGATCAGCGGCGGGCGTCAGCCGACGGCGGCGACTGACCTCTACGCGCTCGGCGTGCTGCTCGTCCGCATGCTCACCGGCGCGCTCCCGTTCCCCGGTCCCGACTTCGTGCAGCAGCACCTCGAGAGCCTCGCTCCTGCGCCGTCTGTGCTGCGCCCCGCGCTCGGCGCCGCGTACGATCCGCTCGTCGCCGACCTGCTCGCGAAGGCTCCGTCCGCCCGTCCGCAAAGCTGCGATGACCTCCGCGCGCGCCTCGCCTCGCTCCCTTGGCCGGCGCTCGCGGACGACGCTCCCGCTGCGCGCCCTGCGCCCGGCACGCAGCCTCCGCCCGCCGCGCCGACGTCGCGGGAGCGCTATCTCCCCGCGCCGGACTCCGTGCGCCTCTGCGCGCCCGACCTCGGCGCGACGCTCGCCCGCGACACCGTGCTCGAGCGCCTCGTCTGGCTCGTCCCCTGCGACGACGCGCGCCTCGCCCACTTTCGCGCGTGCGCCGCCGCCGATCACCCCCACCTGCAGGCCGTGTTCGATGTCGACGTCGCGACGAGCACCGCAGTCCTCGAGGCGCCAGCAGGCCAATCGCCAAGCGCCGAGTCTCTGCGAACTCCCACGCTCGCAGCCTCGCTCCTCGAGGCGCTCGAGTCGCTCCACGCGGCGGGTCTCGCGCACGGACACGTCGAGGGAGCGTGCGTCGTCACGTCGCCAGAGCGCGCCGTGCTGCTCCTCCCTGCGCGGCAGTCCGCGGACGCCACGCGCGCCTCGGATCTCACGCAAATGAGGGCACTCCTCGGCTGAGGCGCGTCGCGCT
>CAIUAC010000518.1 GCA_903896985.1 uncultured Sandaracinus sp. | reverse complement strand
GTCAGCGCGGTCAGCTTCGCCTCGTCGTGCGCGTCGCGCGCCGCCTTGCGCAGCTCCGCGAAGCGCACCGACGACCAGAGCAGGGCGGTGCGCGCGAGCCCCTCGGACGCGCCGGGCTCCGACGTCTCGGCGAGCTTCTGCTCGAGGCGCAGCGCCTCGTCGACGCGCCCCGCGCCCGCCGCGGCTTGCGCGAGCAGCAGCGACACGGACGGGTCGTCGGGGCGGATCGTCGCGAGCGTCTGATACTGCCGATACGCGTCCTCGTACCAGCCGTGCGCGCGGTAGAGGTCGCCGAGGCGGCGCCGCGCGAGCTCATCTTGCGGCGCGAATTCGACGATCTCGCTGAAGACGCGCCGCGCCTCCGACTCGTCGCCGAGGCGCAGATACATCTCGCCGACCGCCGTGCGCACGCCCGCGTCGGCGAGCGGATCGCGGCGCAGCAGCTCCGCGAGGCGGCGCGCCTCGGGCAGCTTGCTCGCCGCCTCGAGCTCGGAGAGCAGCCGTAGTTTGAGGTCAAACGAATCCGGGTACTGCACGACGAGCTGCCGGAGCGCGCGGATCTTGAGCGCGGGAGTCGTCGCCCGCGCGAGCACCTGCTCGACGAGCGCGAAGTCCACGCTGCTCGACAGGCCGAAGGCGTCGCGGACGGCGCGCAGGTCGGCGGGCGAGCGCACGCGGCGCAGGATCGCGGCGCGCAGATAGCCGCGCGCGCCGCCGTCGTCGAGGTACTGATAGAGCTGCACCATCGTGGGGATCGAGCCCGCCTGGGCGAGCATCAGCTCGAGCAGCGCGCGGCGATCGGTCCAGCCGGGCACCTCGCAGGAGCGCGCCGCGGAGCGATAGACCTCGACCCAGCCGGACACTCCGCCCGCGCTCGAGAGCCGCTCGGACCAGAGCGCGCGGCGGTCGGCGACGGAGAGCCCGCTCGCCTCGCTGCAGCGGCTCGGCTTGTGATCGACGGCCGTCGTCGTGAACGTCACCGTCGTCGTGATCGACGCGATGCTCGCGCCGGCGGGTGGCGACGGTGGCGTGCTCCGAGTCGACCCACTCTGGCCGCGGTCGCGATGACCCCCGGGGAACGAGAGGTTGAACGGATAGTTGACGACGACGATGCCGCCGCCCTCTGGGGCGGGGAACTGCCAGCGCTGAAGGGCTCGCGCGATGCACGACTCGGCCGGCGGCGAGCCCAAATCCGACGCAGAGACGGCGGCCATCTGCACGTTGCCGCCCCCCGCGATGACGAACTGCACGCTGACGCGCCCCTCGAGATCGGGGCGCTCGTTGAGCTGCTGCTCGTAGCAGAAGCGCACCTCGTTGATGTGGCGCTGGATGACGCGCCGAATGACCTCCTTCGACAGCGCGCCGCGCACGTCCGCGTTGCCCAGGCGAATGCTGGGTACGCCGCCGCTCCTCGCCACGAGGCGGCTGCTGCCGCTCCCGTAGCCGTTGCCTTCGCCGCCGCCGGCGCCGTGCCCGATGGTGCCGAGGCTGCCGAGGCCGATCGTCCCCTCGCCGGTGCCTCCGCCCCCGCGCCCGGTGCCGCGCAGACCGAGCCCGCCGAAGCCGAAATTCTGGCCGATCTCATCGCCCATCAGCCCGCGGAGGGCGTCCATCGCGTCGGTGCCGTTGGCGGTGTCGGCCATGCCCGCGGCGGCCTCGGCCTGTGCGACAGCGACCTCCGCGGGAGGCGAAGGAGGCGCGGCCGAGGGCGCAGGCGCGTCGGCCATGGCGCCAGCGCGGTCGCCGTCGTGCTCGGCTGCGGAGGTGGGGCGCGCCTCCTCGCGGGCCATGTGCGGGTCCGCGTTGCCCTGCGGCCCTTGGAGCCCGTAGCGGCTCGGCGAGGCCTTGCCCATCTGCCCTTCGGCGCCGTGTGAACGCTTGCCGCGCCCGCCCTCGTCGTTGTGATTCGAGCGCTCGCTCTCGTCCGCGGGCGGTGCGCTCTCGAAGGCCATCGGCGGGCCGCTCGGCGCCGACTGGCTGCTGCACCCCGTCGTCATCGTCAGCGGAAACGCGACGACGGCGAGCGCGGTGGCGAGCGCGTCGCTCACCTCGGTCGCGTGAGGCGTCGTCGGCTCGAGCAGCTCGTAGTCGTAGAGCCGCGCGCTCTCGCCCAGCTCGCGCAGCTCGCGCGCGCTCGGGACGTAGTAGCTCGTGTACGGCGTGATCAGGCCGTAGCGCGTGCCGAGCTCCGCGATCGACTCGCGCCCGGCGCCCTCGAGCAGGAGCTGCCGCAGCCGCTCGCCCGCCCAGCGCAGGCGCAGATCCGTCGACGCCTGCGTCGTGCGCGTCTGCACCTTCAGCACCTCGCGGAACTCCCGCCCGCCGACCAGCCCCGTCACCGTGACCTCCGTCGGAGGCTGCCCGCGCACGCGCCCGAGCACCGGCAGCACGTCGCCGACGACGACGTCCATCGGCCGCCGCGGGAACGCGTTGTCGATGCCCGTGCCGAGCTGCACGACGACGCGCTGCGCGAGCGGACGCGCGGCGTGCCCGAGGATCCGCAGCGCAGCCTCCGCGCCGGCCGTGCGGTCTTCGACGCGCAGCGCCAAGCCGCCGCCGCGCGACAGCGCCTCGAGCAGAGCGAGGTCCGCCTCCGCGCCGACCGCGACCGCATAGAGACGCACCGGGCGCGGCAGCCGCGCCATCCGCTCGAGCAGCCCCTCCGCGCCGAGCTCACCGACCGTCGGCGCGCCGTCCCCGACGTACACGACCGCGCACGAGCGCTGCGCAGTGTTGCCAGCCGCGCCAGCCGCGCTGCCCGCATTGCAGAGCGCGCCGGCGTCCGCGATCGCGCCCCCGAGATCCGTCGCGCCCCCCGCAGGCGCCCGCGCCAGCGCGTCGAGCAGCGTGCCGACGCGCTCCGCGCTCGCCGCCCCGAGCGCCGCCTCTGCGCCGCCGAGCCCGCGCAGCGTCACATCGCTCGTCACGATGGCGACGCGGTCGTTCGCGTCGAGCTGCGAGACCAGCGACTCGACGATGCTGCGCCCGAGCTCGAGGTGCGACGCGTCCGTGCCCGCCGAGATGTCCGCGACGATGACGAAGTCTTGGCCCTGCGCGCCCTCAGTCGCCGACCCGAGCACGCTCTCGGGCAGCACCACGGGCACGTAGAAGTAGTCGCGCTCGTCCGCCTCGTTCGGCACCGCGCGCGAGCCGGGCGCGCGCTTCGGCGCTTCGTGGCCTGCCTGATACGCCACGAGCCCCGCGCTCTCCACGCCTTCCAGCTCCATCCAGAAGTCCGCCCTCGGCCGGACATCCGACTGACGCAGCCGCACGACGCCGTCGTCGATCGTCGCGCCGAGCCCCGCGCGCACGCGCACGTTCTTGCCCGCGCCGCTGACGTCCACCGTGAGGCCGAGCTCCTGCACGTGCGGCACGCGCGCGAGCGGGCCCGTCGAGCCCATCGGGTAGCGGTAGAGGCGCGGCGCGCCCGGCGCCGGGCGGCTCAGCCACTCGGCGTAGCGCGTCACGATGCGGCGCGTCTCGCCCGCGGCGATCGGATAGATGCGCGCGCGGTACGAGTCCGGCGCGTCCCACTCGAGCAGCGCCGGGTCATCCGTCGAGCCGCGATAGACCTGCGCTTGATAGGCGGCGCGCGCCGTCTCCTTCTCGCGCACATAGCCGTCGACGAGGCGCCCACCGCGGTCGACGGCGAAGCGCGAGAGCACGGCGCCCTCGGGCACACGAATACGATAGAGGCCTTCGACGGTCTCGCTCGCGGGGTTGAAGAACTCTTGATCCACCTCGGTGATCGCGAGGTCGTCTTGGACCGTCACGCGCACATCGAGCCGACGAATCACGAGCGGCCAGCGCGCCGTGCCGAGCTCGTCGGGCACGCGCGCCTCGAGCTGACCCATGCCCGCCGGCGCGTCGCCGACCTCGGGACCCGGGCGCGCGAGCCCGCCCGTCCAGTCGGTCCAGAGCGTCTCCGCCGACACTCGCGGCGCCGCCGCAGAGAGCGTCAGCTCCTCACCCGCGCGCACCACGCCGCGCTGCGCGCCCACGGTGTACGCCGCCTCGCCGCGCACGACGTAGACGCGCGCGCTGCCGTCGGCCGCGACCTCGAGCGAGAGCGAGCCGTCGTTCGTGCGCACGGTGCCCTTCGGCGTCGCGAGCGAGAGCGGCGCGCCGAGCGGCACCTCCGCGAACACGCGCCCGCCCGTCAGCTTCAGCGTCGAGTCGTCCTCCGCCTCGTCGTCGAGCGAGAGGAGCGCGCCAGAGCCGAGCACCAGCCGCTGCCCGGTGTCGAGCACCAGCCGCGCGAGCGCGCCCGCGGGCACCGCCATCGCGCCCGCCGCCCCCGCCCCGATGCGCACCGTCGGCGCCGCCCG
>CAIUAC010000517.1 GCA_903896985.1 uncultured Sandaracinus sp. | reverse complement strand
GCCTGGTCTTCGGCATCGCGGCGGGCTTCCGCGGCCTCATCCGCATCGCCCGCAAGACCGACCTCGACAAGCTCTAGCGCCTCGCCTGCTGTCCCAGACCCTGCTGTCCCCGACCCTGCTGCCCCCGACCCTGCTGCCCCCGACCCTGCGCTCGCCTCACCTCGCCCCCTCTTCTCGCAGCCCTCCCTCCGAACCCCGAGCCACCCACGCCATGGACCGCCGAGCCCTCGAGCGCATCACGACGTACATCGCGGTCAGCGCCGCGATCGCCGCGACCGCGTCGTATGCCTTCGGTGGCGCGCGCTTCGGTCTGGGCGCGCTCGTCGGGGCGGTCGTCGCGCTGCTCAACTGGGCCTCGCTTCGCTGGATCATGCGCCGCGTACAGCAGGGCTCCGCCCGCACGCGCGCCGCGCTGATGGTGTTGCTCGCCGGCAAGATGGGCGTGCTCGCGGTGATCGTCTGGATCGTCGTAGGGCGCCTCCACTTGAGCGCGGGCGGCTTTGGGCTGGGCCTCGGGGCGCTGGTCGTCGGGCTGACGCTCGGCGGGCTGGCGAGCCACGAGGCTGACGCACCGATCGACAACGCGCGGGAGGAGCACTGATGCCGCACGGCGAATCTTGGCTGACCCTTCTTCTTCGGGCGCTCGGGGTGGACCTCGGGGCGCTCGGCACCGTCTTCTCGGCGCCCTTCGGCCAGGACGGCAAGAGCTGGTACGCGCACGAGGCGATCGGCCTCGACCACGTGCTGACGACGCTCTTCGTGTTCGCGCTGATCACGACGCTCGCCCTGCTCGCCTACGGCAAGGTGAAGGACGCCTCGAAGGCGATCGTCCCCGACGCGACGCTCAACGCGCGCACCGTGATCGAGATCCTCGTCGGCGCCGTCTACGGCCTGATGTCGGACATCATGGGCCCGAAGGCGGCCAAGTACTTCCTGCCGCTGATCGGCACCTGCGCGTTCTTCATCCTGTTCTCGAACGGGATCGGCCTGATCCCTGGCTTCGCGCCGCCGACGGGCAAGATGAACACGACGCTCGCGCTCGGCGCCGTCATCTTCGTCACGACCCACGTCTACGGAGTGAAGGAGAACGGCCTCGCGTACTTCAAGCACTTCCTCGGCCCGATCATCAAGTGGTACGCGCTGCCGCTGATGGTGCTGATGCTCGGCATCGAGATCATCAGCCACATCGCCCGCCCGATCTCGCTCGCCATTCGTTTGATGGCCAACATGGCCGCCGACCACATGGTCGTGTCGATCTTCCTGACGCTGGTGCCCACGGTCTGGGGCGCGTTCCTCGTTCCGGTGCCGGTCATGTTGCTCGGCACCATCGTCGTCATCGTGCAGACGCTGGTGTTCTGCCTGCTCTCCACGGTCTACATCGCTCTCGCCATCGCTCACGAGGAGCATTGAGCCCCGGGGAAGTTCCCGGACTCATCCGCTCTCTCTGGTTCACACAAGCACGCGCGTAGTCGTTTCGGCTGCAATCGAAGGAGACTCTCCGATGAACAAGAAGATGCTCGGTCTGGTGTCGCTACTTGCCCCCCTGCTCATCGCCTCGACGGCGTTCGCTCAGGACGCAGCCTCGAATGAGAGCGACGTGGGAATGGCGAAGGCTATCGGCGCGGCGATCGCGATCTCGGTGGCTGCCTTCGGTGGCGCGCTCGGTCAGGGCCGCGCGGCCGCCGCTGCGCTCGAGGGCATCGCCCGCAACCCGAACGCCTCTGGCAAGCTCCTCGTCCCGATGATCCTGGGCCTCGCGCTCATCGAGTCGCTCGTGATCTACGCGTTCGTGATCGCGCTCGGCCTCAAGTGAGCTGAGCTCAGGCGCGTTCGCGCGCCCGAGCCTGGAAGGCGCTGGGAGGCAACTCTCGGCGCCTTCTTGCGTCCGTCGTCCGGAGGGAATCGACGGCGAATCGACCGTCGCCGCCGTCGCAAATTGACCCGCGATGGGGGCGGATGTTAGCGTCGGTCCATCGTGTCGGGTTGGGACTGTAGGGGGGGGCAGAGCTTGTGGATGTTGCAGCAGAGCGTTCCGCACCCCCCAGGAGTCCCATGAGCGACCACCGTCGCGATCCCCGCATCCCCATTCGGCAGCGCATCTGGTGTGAGGGCGAGCACCTCACGCTCTATGTGCAAGCGCTGAACGTCAGCACGCGCGGGCTCTTCGTGCGGACGGCGAATCCGCCGCTGCCGGGGCAGCACTTCCGCGTGTCCTTCCCGGACCTGCAGGAGGGCGAGGTCGTCGCGCAGGTCGAGGTCGTCTGGGCCCGGCAGGTCGCGGGCGAGCCGCTCCCCGGGATGGGCCTGCACATCACCGCCTTCGAGAAGGGCGCCGCGAACTTCAATCGCTTCCTCGCGCGTCAGGAGCGCGCGGCGCGGGCGGTCGGCAAGACCGACACGGAGAACTAGCCGTCGGCCGAAAGCGTGAGAAAACTACCTGGCGCGCGCCCTGGCGGCCGCCCAATATCCGGCACGATGTCTCCACGTGATCTGTCGAAGGCGGCTGAAGCGGACCCTGCACCCGTCGAGATCGCCGACGGAAGCGATGGTGACGGTGACGACGCGGCAGGGGGCGGTACGTCGCCGACGCTGCGGTCCCGGCTCTCGAAGTGGAAGGGCGTGATCATCGTCGGCGCGCTCGGCGCGACGGTGGCGGCGCTGCTCCTCGGCTCAGGCGCGCAGGAGGCGTTCGTCTACTCGAAGCTGGTCAACGAGGTCGTCACGCACCCCGCCGAGTGGCGTGGTCGTGAGTTGCGCGTCGAGGGTCTGCTGACGCAGGGTTCGATTCGTTTTCGCGAGAGCCCCTGCGAGTGGCGCTTCACGCTCGAGAAGAACGGGCAGGAGATGCCCGTGCGTTACTCGCAGTGCATCGTGCCGGACACCTTCCGTGACGGCGTGAACCTGACCGTGATCGTGCAGGGGAAGCTGCAGGCGGACGGGAGCTTCGTCGCGTCGCAGGTCGTGCCGCGCTGCCCCTCCAAGTACGAGATGCAGAAGGCTGGCCGCAATGGTGCCGCGCGCCCCTACGGCATGGAAGGCACGCGCCCGGCTGGCTCGTCCGCGGCAGGCGGTCGCGCGGGCGTCACCACCACGCCCTCGCCCTGAGGGCGCCCGACCGCGGGCGAGCTGGCGGCGCCGCGCACGCGTCTCAGCGGGGCTCGACGCCCCTTGACGCTGCGGGCGGCGAGCGCGTAGAACCCGCGGCGTGAGCCCTGCTGGTGCGAGTGGCGAGAGCGAGGCGCCCCCCGAGGCGACGCTGCTCGATGCGGACGCGGTTGCCCGCGTCATCAAGCGTTTGGCCCTCGAGCTCGTGGAGCAGACGGGCGGCACCGAACGGCTTGCGCTGGTCGGCGTGCGCCGAGGCGGAGTCCCGCTCGCGCAGCGGCTCGCCGCGGCGATCCTGGCGGTCGAGGGCAAGAGCGTGCCGGTGGGCACCGTCGACATCGCGCTCTATCGCGACGACGCGGCGACCGCGCTGCCCGACCCGAAGATCGGGCCGAGCGAGGTGCGCTTCTCCGTCGATGGGAAGGATGTCGTCCTCGTCGACGATGTGCTGCAGACGGGCCGCACGATCCGCGCGGCGATCGACTGCCTGCTCGACTACGGGCGCCCGCGACGGGTCTGGCTCGCGGTCCTCTGCGATCGCGGCGGGCGCGAGCTGCCGATCGCTGCGGACTTCGTCGGTCGCGTGCTCGACGTCGACCGGAGCGCGAAGGTCGACGTCGTGCTCGAGGGGCCGGGCGAAGACCGAGTGACCGTTCGCGCGCGAGCGTCGAGAAGACCGGAGCCGACCCCATGAGCGATCGTCGATTCTCGCAGCGGCATCTGACCGGCATCGAGGGGCTCAGCGCCGACGATGTGCTCCACGTGCTCGACACGGCGACCGCCTTCTTCGAGGTGTCGCGTCGGCCGGTGCGCAAGGTGCCGACGCTCCGCGGCAAGACGATCCTCAACCTCTTCTACGAGGCTTCGACGCGCACGCGCACGAGCTTCGAGCTCGCCGGCAAGCGCCTCTCGGCGGACGTCGTCAACATCAGCGCCTCGACCTCGAGCGTGTCGAAGGGCGAGTCGCTCTACGACACCGTCAAGACGCTCGAGGCGATGCACCCGGACGTCATCGTGATGCGACACGAGGCGTCGGGCGCCGCCGAGTACGTCGCCAAGCGTGTGCGCGCGAGCGTCGTCAACGCCGGCGACGGGCAGCACGAGCACCCGACGCAGGCGCTGCTCGACGCGTTCACGATCCGCAAGCACAAGGGGCGCCTCGATGGCCTCGTCGTCACGATCTGCGGCGACGTGATGCACTCGCGCGTCGCGCG
>CAIUAC010000516.1 GCA_903896985.1 uncultured Sandaracinus sp. | reverse complement strand
GCACTCCGACCTCCCGCCGGACGGCGCCGTCGGCACCCTCGACCGCTATCGCACCGGGCCCGGCGCGAAGATCCCGTGGGTCGTCGTCGGCCCGCGCTCGGAGATGGAGGCGGCGCGCGTCGCGTTCATCGATCGCCCGCGGGTCGCGTTCTTCGACCGCAACAGCGACGCGGCCGGCATCATCTTCACGGCCAACCAGGTCATGACCAGCGCCGCGCGCAGCATGCGCCGCAGCCACCGCCTGATCTACGAGACCGCCGTCACGTTCCAGGTGGGGAGCACCGGTCCGCGCGAGTGGGGCATCACCTACAACCTCAACCGGGGCGGGCTCTTCGTCCGCACGCTCACGCCTCCGGCGCTCGGCGTCGAGGTGCAGCTCGAGCTCACGCCGCCGCACGGGCGCGGCCACGCGATCGTCGACACCCGCGTCGTGTGGCGGCAGGAGTACTCGGGCAGCAAGGGCTATCCGCCGGGCTTCGGCGTCGAGTTCCTCGAGGTGCAGCCGCCGCCCGATCTCGCGGCGCTCCACGCGGGCTACACGCAACTCCTCGAAGACTGCGGCAACCCCGAGGCCTGAGCCCCGCCCGGCCTCAAGCCGGGGGCGCGACCGACGCGCGAGCCTTCACGGTCGCGCGCGGCGCACCAAAAGAAAAAGCCGCCCGGAGTACGGGCGGCTCTCTCCTCGCGGCGCAGAACGCGCCGTCGCGTTCACTTCGCGATGGCGTCCTTGAGCTTCTTGAGCGGGGTCGAGCGCAGCTTGCGCGACGCCGGGACGTCGCGAACGACGACCTCGCCCGTCGCCGGGTTGCGGAACTTCTTGGCCTTCTGCGCCTTGGTGATGCGGACGCGGAGCTTGACGATGTCCGGGATCACGAACTCGCCCGGGCCCTTCTTGCCAAGCTCGCGCTTGAGAAGGTCGTTGAGCGACGCGAAGAGGGCGACGACGTCCTTCTTCGAAACGCCGGTCTTCTCGGCGAGCTCGCCGATGATCTGAGCCTTGGTCAAGCGCTTCGCTACTGCAGCAGCCATGATTGCCTCCATTGAGCCGCGGCGGCGGACGACGAGCCCAGCGAGTTGCTGAGCCGGGGTCGACCCCGTCGGGCGTGTGTGCGTTTGTTGGGAAACACTGCGTTGAACATCCGTTTAGCCAGTCCCACCGACCGACTCCCCGGAACCAGCCATCGGAACTACGGCACCGCGCTCATCTCCCTCTTTTGCAAGGGTTCGAGTGCGATGGGGGCATCTATGCACGGGGTTTTTCATGCTGACAAGCGCATTCCGCGCGCCAGCACCCAAAAAGCGCTGAAAAACGCGCAGCGCCCCCTCCTACGGTGGAAAAACGCCCCGTTCGCCCCAGGCGGCGGCGATCTGCGACGCGATCGCGCGACGTTTTCCACGGTCCGCTCCACGCGCCGCCGACAGACGGGGCAGTTGTCCACACCTTGTCCACAGCGCGGCCGTCGAGGAGGGCCAGCGCCCCTCCCCCACCTCGACCGCGGCCCGAGAACCAGCGTAAACAACGGAAATAAAAACGGAATCAAGCCAAGCCAAGCACTGGCCACCCGAGCGGCCACCGGCCAATGCACTTGCCGCTTGCGCAATTATCCACAGTCAAAACCAACCCCGCGCGGCGGCGCCCTGGCCGGTGGGGGCGTCGCTTACGTGCGCGAGCGCTTGGTGCCGAGCGCCACGGCACGCAGCGCGTCGGTGCGCGCGGTCATGCGGCGCTCCTCCGTGCGGTCCCGGTGGTCGAAGCCGAGCAGGTGCAGCAGGCCGTGAGCGAGCAGCATCGTCACCTCGGCGTCGAGCGAGCGACCGTGCGTAGGGCCCTGACGAGCAGCGGTCTCGAGCGAGACGATCACATCGCCTAGGAGACCGTGCGCGCCGTGCGCATGCTCTGCGCCCTCGCCCTCGCGCATCGCGAACGCGAGCACATCGGTGGGCTTGTCCTTGTGCCGATAGTCGCGGTTGAGCGCGTGAATCGTCGCGTCATCACAGAGGAGCACGGAGAGCTCCGCGCGCGGCAGGCGCAGCGCGACGAGCATCTGCTCCGCTTGCTTGCGGACGCGCGCCGCCGGGATCGACGACCTGCCCGCGCCCTGCCAGCTCACGCTCACGGGCATCGCGGCGCGCCTCAGATCCGCTGCTGGATCATGCGTTCGACGAAGGTCGCGTCGTACTGCCCGGCGCGGAACGCCTCGTGCCCGAGGACGCGGCGGACGAGCGGCGCGTTGGTCGCAAACGGCGCGACCACGGTCTCGGCGATCACGCGGTCGAGCGAGAGCGCTGCTTGATGGCGCGTCGGCCCGAACGCGGTGATCTTCGCCACGAGCGCGTCGTAGCCCGGCACGACGTTGGAGCCCTGCGCGAGCCCCGTCTCGATGCGCGCCTTGCCCGCGCCGACGGGCGGAAAACGAAGCTCGGTCAGCGTGCCCTCTGGCGGCGCACCCGGCACATCCCACACGAGGTGCGCCTCCATCGCGTGACCCGTCGGGCTCGCGGCGAGCACCTCGGCGGGCATCGGCTCGCCGGCCGCGATGCGAATCTGCATCTCGACGAGGTCGAGGCCCGTACACATCTCGTGGAGCGCGTGGTCCACCGAGAGGCCGACGGACAGGCCGATCGCGTGATAGCGGCCGTCCGCGTCGAGCAAGAAGCGCACGGTGGCCGAGCCGACGATGCGCGCCGCGCGCACGAGGCGGACCGCCGCCTCGTTGAGCGCCTCGCGGACGAAGTCGCCGTTCGCGAGCCCGTTGAGCGCGGCAGCGGGCGACTCCGACACGATGCGACGGAGCTTCCGCTGCACCGAGCACTCGCGGTCACCGATGGCGACGATCTCGGCGGCCCCGCGCTCGGCGGCCGCGCGCGCTGCGGTCTCAGCCGCGGCGCTGATGCCGACGGGCGCATCGTCGTGCGCGACTTCCGGCTCGCGCGCCCTCGAACGCCTCGTCGAGTTCGTCATCGTCGTCTGCGAAGCGCACTCCGTGCGCGTCCCGCGGGATCAGCGGCTTGACGACCACGGGATAGCCGAGCGCCTCGGTCG
>CAIUAC010000515.1 GCA_903896985.1 uncultured Sandaracinus sp. | reverse complement strand
CGCCGCCCGCCGCGGGCCCCCGTCGCCGCAAGCGCGACCATCCCTGCGGCGCACGCCTCCGGTCGGAGCCACGCGAGCAGCCCGACGCAGACGCCGACGAGGAGCGCGTTCGGCCGCGGTCGAGCCGTCGCGCCGAGCACCGCTGCGGTGAGCGCGAGCGTCGCCGCGCCCGACTCCAGCCCTGCCGCGCCCCAGACGCCGAGCGTCGGGCCCGCGACGACGAGCAGCGCCGTGATCGGGGCGGCGATTTGCCCTCCCTGCCGCTGCGCCGCGCGCCGGACGACGAGGGCCGACGCGAGGGCGATCAGCGCGAGCCCGAGCGCCTTCTGCGCGGCGATGGGCGAGAGCCCGACGAGCGCCGCGAGCACGCCCGGCAGCAGCCACAGCGGCCCCGTCACGCCGTCCGTCGGCGGGCCGTCGACGACGGTGAGCCCGTGCCCGCTCGCGAGCCGCGCCGCGTAGTGCGCGGTGATGAACGCGTCGTCGATCGTGAACGGCCACGCCGCGGCGCCGACGGCGAGCACCGCGAGCGCCGCGAGAGGCGCCGAAGCGCGGGCCAGGTACGCGCGGATCACAGCCCGTTCGTTACCACGCAGCGCGGCGAAGCAGGCTCGGGAATATCTGCACTCTGCTACGCTCGGCCACGAGCATGGACGGGGGAGACGAAACATCCGATGCGCTCGCGCGCACGCTCGAGGCGGGCACTCCGCGCGAGCGCCTCGCGGCGGCGGCGACGCCTCGCCCCCGCGCGTCCGGTGACCCGCGCGCCACCGACTCGCTGCTCGGCTTCGATCTCGACCATTTCACGCTCGAGCGCCGGCTCGGCCAGGGCGGGATGGGCACCGTCTACCTCGCGCGGGACCGCTCGCTCGACCGCCGCGTCGCGCTGAAGATGCTGCGCGACGACCTGAACCAGCGGTCGGGGCACGAGGAGCGCTTTCTCCGGGAGGCGCGCGCGCAGGCGCGGCTGACGCACCCGAACGTCGTCCAGATCTACTACATCGGCCATCGCCCCAAGCGCGCCGACGGCGCGGGCGGCTCGCTCTACTTCGCGATGGAGCTCGTCGAGGGCGGCTCGCTCGACGAGTCGATCGAGCGCGGCGAGCGGCTCCCGCCGGAGGACGCGCGCAAGGCGATGATCGAGGTCACGCGGGGGCTGCGAGCCGCGCACAGGGCCGGGATCATCCACCGCGACGTCAAGCCGTCGAACCTGCTGCGCGACGCCAACGGCTTCATCAAGATCGCGGACTTCGGCCTCGCCAAGCCGCTCGAGCAGCCCGACGACGCCGCCATCACGCAGGAAGGCGCGATGATCGGCAGCCCCGCGTACATGGCACCCGAGCAAGCCCGCGGCGCCCCGCTCGACGCGCGCTGCGATATGTACGCGCTCGGGGCGTGCTTCTATCACCTGGTGACGGGCCAGCCGGTGTTCACGGGGCAGTCGCCGCTCGCCGTGATCGCCAAGCACCTGACGCAGCCGATCGTGCCGGTGAACACCGTCGCGCCCGAGGTGCCGAAGAAGCTCGCCGTCATCCTCGAGCGCCTGCTCGAGAAGGACCGCGAGCAGCGCTACGCGGACTACGACGCGCTCCTCGAGGAGCTCGAGGCGGCCGCCCCGCGCACGGTCGAGTACGCCGGCTTTTGGACGCGCAGCGCGGCGGTGTTGATCGACATGATGCTCGCCGCCGGGCTGGTCGCGCTGCTCGGCTGGCCGGGCATGGTGCTGCACTTCGCGCACGTGATCCTCGGCCACGCGTACTTCGGGCAGACGCTGGCGAAGTACTTCCTCCGCATCCGCGTCGTGCGCCTCGACGGGACACGCCTCGGGCTCTGGCGCTCGTTCGTGCGCACGGTCGCGTCGCTCTGGTTCTTCGTCGTCGCCGGGGGCTCGATGGCGCTCTACAGCGGCTACGGCAAGCTGCTGACGACCGTCGAGCTCATGCGCCCCGACCAGATCGAGGAGGCGCAGCACCTGCTCGTCGCCGCAGCGATCTCGAACGGGATGCTCACGCTGCTCTTCGCCGCCGGGCTCGGGCTCGCTGGCTTCCACAAGCAGAAGCGCGCGTTCCACGACCTGATCGTCGGCTCGATGGTGACCTACACCGTCGGCGCTCCTGCCCGCGCGCCCGCCTCGTCACGGTTGAAACCCGGTTGAGGTAGGTCTACCGTGCCGCCTGCTCGGCTGTCGCGCGGCGGCAGGCGTGCAGCGGACGCACGACCGCTCCCATGCTCAGAACCAGACTCATCGCCGGTCCGATCGCTGGGCTCGTGCTGTCGGCCGCGTTCGCCACGGTGCTCGTGGCCGTCGCCGCGTCCGAGACGCTGATCGCGCCGCTGCGCGTGAACCCGGACGAGCCGGCGCCCGTCACGCTGCGCCTGCCCCCGGTGACCATCCGCGAGACAGCCGACAGCGGCGGCGTCGAGCTGCGCACGATCCATCCGATGATCCCGCGGGGCGAGCTCGCGCCGGACGCCCGCGTCGCGGCCCTCGCGCGCGTCTTCGAGCACGGTCGGCGTCCGCCGCGCGTCGGAGCGCTCGTCGGCTTGTGGTCGTTCTACTTCCTGCTCGCGGTCCTGCTGACGAGCTACCTGCGCACGTTCATCCCGAGCCGCGGCGCGCTGCTCCGCACGCAAGCGGGCGTCCTCGGGCTCAGCGCGGTCCTGCTCTTGATCGCGAAGCTCTTTCTGCTCTTCACACCGTTCCCGGTGACGTTGATCCCGGTCGCGGCGCTGCCTCTCTGGGCCGCGCTGCACCTCGACCGGCGCACCTCATTCATCGTCAGCACGACGCTCGCCTTCCTCACCGCGTCCTTCGTCGGCTTCAGCCTGACCGCGGTCACCGTGTTCATGGCGAGCGGCGTCGCGGCGGTCTTCTCCTTCCGCGACAAGAAGCACAGCCGGGCGCTCGTGCCCGCCGGCGTCGGCGCCGGGGTCGCGGGGGCGCTCGTGCTGATCGCGGCGAAGATGCTCTTCGAGGGCGGCATCGACATCGTCGCCGACGTCAAGCGCGTGTGGGAGTCGGAGCTGCTCGCGACGTTCGCCGGAGGCGTGCTCTCCGGCATCCTGGCGTTCCTGCTCGAGCCGCTCGCCGTCACGATCCTCGGCGTCGCGACCCGCGCCCGGCTGCTCGACCTGACCGACCTCGAGCAGCCCCTCTTGCAGAAGATCGCCCGCGAAGCGCCCGGCTCCTGGGAGCACTCGCGCGCGATGGCGAACCTGGCCGAGGCCGCCGCGGCGGCGATCGGCGCTGACGCGCTCCTCACGCGGGTCGGCGCCTACTACCACGACGTCGGCAAGACCTGTCAGCCCCAGTACTTCGTCGAGAACCTCGTCAACGGAGAGTCCTCACCGCACGCCGACCTCGAGCCCGAGGTGAGCGCGGATGCGATCATGGCGCACGTCGTCGAGGGCGTGAGGCTGCTGCGCGAAGGCGGGATCCCGGAGCCCGTCGTGGAGTTCAGCTACACGCACCACGGCACCAGCGTCATCGAGTACTTCTGGCACAAGTGCCTCGAGCGCGGGAACCCGAAGAACCTGACCGAGACCTTCTTCCGCTATCCGGGGATGCGCCCGCGGAACAAGGAGACGGCCATCATGATGCTCGTCGACGCGATCGAGGCGGCGGCGCGCACCGTGAGCCCGCCCGAGCGGGCGATGTTCGAAGAGCTCGTGCAGCGGATCATCTTCGTGAAGCTGAAGCAGGGGCAGCTCGATGAGAGCGGGCTGACGCTCGAGGACCTGCGCATCATGTCGACGCGCATCGTCGAGGCGCTGGTCGGCGTCTACCACGGGCGCGTTCGCTACCCGTGGCAAGAGCGGAAGGCGAAGGGCGAGGCGCAGCTGCCGGTGCCCGGGGCCGCGACCGAGGCGGAGGTCGAGCGCGATCGCGCGGCGGCGGGCCTCGATGCCGCGCCGGCCGTGATCGACGAGCCTCTGACCGAGCCCGAGGTCGACGCTCGCGTCACGTCGGCCGAGCCCGACGACCAACAGCCCGGTCACTGACGCGCGAGTCGCCGTGCGCCCGTCCCAGCTACCGAATCGCGCGCTCTGGGGCGCCCTCGTGGCCTGCGCGATCGCCCTCCCCGCCTGCGAGGCGCTCGGCAACCCGCCGAGTCGCTACCGCACGCCGGAGACCGAGACGCAGGTTGGGCCGTACACGTTGACCACGCGCACGGAGACCGTGCCTTCCGAGCACGCCTCCGAGCTGATGCGGCGGATCGAGGGGCGCCCGCATCACGTCGACGAGGTCGCGGCGCCGTTCCTCACGCTGGTGGTCGTGGACGTCGAACCGAGAGGCGCGGTGCTCCCACGCTATGTGTCCCTCGCGACGGAGCTCGACTTCCGGGCGGGCCCGTCCGCGCGGCGGCGATGGGTCGCCCCGGGCGACGCGCGGCCGTTCGTCGCGGTCTTCGGCGCGCTCTCACCTCCGGTGGGGGCTCGCACGATCCGCAGTCGCTGACCCAGACATTCCGGTACGGCAGGAACTGACAGGCTTGAAGTGGGGCCCGCTCCGTGGTGGAATCGGGCACCGCGTCTTGTCCGCGACCAGGAGCCCCGATGCACCGCCTCTCTATGCAGTCCGCGCTCACGCTGTCGCTCGCCGGGATTCTGTGCGCTGTTGCGCTCGGCGCCGCGCCTCGAGTTCAGGCCCAGGCTGAGCAAGTCAAGCCGTACTTCATGGTGATCGTCGACAACTCCGGGTCGATGACCGCCGCGACCACGGGCGCCGGCACGAACTCGTGCGGGCAAGCGCGGACGCGCATGAGCGACGCCAAGTGCGTGCTGCAGCGCGTGCTCGCGGGCTCAGGCGACGCGGTCTTCGGTCTCGAGCGCTTCCGCGTCGGCACGGCGGGGACTGCGTCGAGCCCATGCGTGTCCACCTGCGGCTGCACCTCCGGCCTCGTGAACACGTGCACGGGCGATGCGTCCGCCCCCAACAGCGTCGCCGCCCACGGTCAGGTGCTCGTCCCGATCCAGGAGAGCAACACCGCGAGCCTGCTGGAGTGGGTCAACTTCACGGCCGGCTCGTGCGGCGCGACCGCGGGGACGAACCCTGAGTTGACCGCGGTCTCCAACACCCCGCTCGCTGGCGCGCTCCGCGGCGCACGCCAGTACTACTCGGGAGGGGACCTGACGTTCCCCACGAGCCCGATCATCGGCGACACGTTCCGGGGCTGCCGCCCCTACTACGTCATCCTCCTGACCGACGGCGACGAGACGTGCTCGACGCAGGCGACGTCCAACCTCGCCGCGACCGAGCTGCGCACGACGGTAGTGCCCGGGGTCGGCACCATCGACATCAAGACGTTCGTGATCGGCTTCGGGTACACGGCGGCCGACCCCGGCATCGAGGGCCTCGCGAGCGCCGGTGGCACCGACGCGCCCGGCGCGAACCTGGGCTTCTACGCCACCGACGAGGCGACCCTCTCGGCTGCCTTCAGCGACATCATCGCGTCGAGCATCCGCACCGAGAGCTGCAACAACCTCGATGACAACTGCAACGTCGTCCGGGACGACGGGCTGCCGAAGTTCTGCAACACCGCGTCCGGCGTTGCGCCGCCCGACTGCAGCAACACCTCCGTCGACCGCCCGCTCTGCACCGAGTGCGCCCCGCCGGCCGAGACGTTCTGTGACGGCGTCGACAACAACTGCAACGGCGTCATCGACGAAGGGCTGCGCAACACCTGCGGCATCTGCGGCGCCACCCCGCTCGAGGTCTGCGACGGCGTCGACAACAACTGCAACGGCATCATCGACGAGGGCGGCATCTGCGGCACCTGCGTGCCGAGCGCGGAGATCTGCGACGGCCTCGACAACGACTGCGACGGCTTGACCGACGAGTCACTCTCGCGCGGCTGCGGGACGGATCTCGGCGAGTGCGTCGCGGGCACGCAGACCTGCGCGGCGGGCGCTTGGAGCACGTGCACCGGCGTCAGCGCCGTGGCCGAGACCTGCGATGGGCTCGACAACGACTGCGACGGCGTGGTCGACGGGATGAGCCGCTCTTGCGGTTCCTCGGTCGGCACTTGCCTGCCCGGCGCGCAGGTGTGCACCGCGGCGGTCTGGGGCACGTGCACGGGGGCGACCGTGGCGACCACTGAGGTCTGCGACGGGCGCGACAACAACTGCAACGGCACGACGGACGAGGGCAATCCTGGAGGCGGCGGGACGTGCGGCTCGTCCACGGGAGTCTGCCTCCCCGGGACGCTGACCTGCCTCGGCGGCGCGCTCACCTGCGCCGGAGGCACGAGCCCGGGCGTCGAGACCTGCAACAACCGCGATGACGACTGCGACGGAGCCACCGACGAGAGCTTGCCGACGACGGGGGCCTGCGGCTCCTCGGTTGGCGCGTGCCTCCCCGGCCTGTTGACGTGCACTGCGGGCACGTACGTCTGCGTCGGCGCGCGCGGGGCGACCACGGAGATCTGCAACGGCATCGACGACAACTGCAGCGGCGTGATCGACGAGGGCAATCCCGGCGCCGGCGGAAGCTGCGGCAACAACACGGGCCGCTGCACCTACGGCGCGTTCCAGTGCACCGCTGGCGCGCTCGTCTGCACGGGCGGCATCGGGCCCATCGCCGAGACGTGCAACGGCATCGACGACAACTGCAACGGACTGACCGACGAGGGCAATCCGGGCGGCGGAGCGACCTGCGGCACGAACACCGGCGAGTGCGTGACGGGCACGATGACGTGCG
>CAIUAC010000514.1 GCA_903896985.1 uncultured Sandaracinus sp. | reverse complement strand
GCCGAGCCCCCCGCTCGCGCTCGACGGTCGCGCCCGCCCCAAGTCGCGCGCCTGCGCGTCGGCGCGACGCTCGAGCACGGCCGCGCCCACGACCACGAGGAAGCGGTCGCCTCGGACGAGCGTGATCGCGCCGCCATCCCCATCGACGACGGCGGTCCCCACGACGACCTCCAGACGCGCCTCGGTCCCGCCCGTGACCCGCACGCGTGAGCCACGCGCGACGCGGGCCGCGCCGAACTCCGTCGAGAACACGAGCTCGCCTTCGAGCGGCGCCTCGAGCTCCGCCGCGCCGGTCTCGACTCCGATGCCGAGCGGCACGGTCGCCCCCGGCGTCGCCGAGAAGCGGACCAAGCTGCGCGGCTCCACGCGGAGCGCGCCGCCGCCCGTGAGCGTGAGCTGAGCGTGCGCGTCGGCGCCCGTGCGCAAGGCGTCGCCGAGCCGCAGCTCGGCGCCGCGCGAAGCCCGCGCGAAGCCGCCCGCGCCGCCCGCCGTCTCCGCCTCGACCAGCCCCTGCGCCCGCTCGACCGTCGCGAGCACACCGCTGCTCCCACAGCCGCCGCACCCCGCGCGTCCGCTGCACGCCGCTGCCACGAACGCTGCGAGCACGACGCCGAGCGCGAGGCGGCTGCGCATGCTCAGGGCCCTCCCCGCAGGTCGACGTTGAGCACGGTGACGCCGAGTCGCTCGACGACGGCGCGCGTGTGCTGCGAGTCGTGCCCGCGCGCGTCGATGAGGACGTCGTAGTTGCCGGGCGGGACCTCGATCTCGAATTCGCCGCGCTCATCCGTGCGCGCGGAGAGCCCGCCCGGTTCGACCACGACGCGCGCGCCTGGGAGCCCTTCTCCGTGCTCTCCGGAGCGCACCCGCCCACGGATCACAGCGGCGAGAGACGTCCGCTCGACCCGCGCTGGCCCCACGTCCATCGCCGCGCCCTGGCCCGGCGTCCCGGTGCCGACGGCGGGCCCGCCTCCCGCGAGGTCCGACTCCGCCCGCACGGTCGGCGTGGGCGCGGACAGCGCGCGCCAAATGAGCCCGGCGACGAGCGTGACGCGCGGCTCGACCGGGACCAGCGGCGCCGTGCTCGCGAGCGCGGGACGCGCCGACAGCGTGCCCTCGGCAACCAGCGTCAGCGTCAGCCGCCGCGAGAGCGGAAGGCGCGCGCCCGCGGACACCCGCAGCGGCGACTGAGTGACGCGCGGCGCCAGCGCGCCGAGGAGGACGTCGGCCGTCGCCTCCGCGACGAGCTCCACCGACGACCACCGCCAAGCGACGCCCGCGCCGAACAGCAACGCGTCGCTGTCGCTCGCGCCGAGCGTCAGCGTGTCCGCGCGACTCCACTGCGCGTGCCTCAGCGCGGCGTGCGCGGTGCGGTCGAGGCGAGCGCCCGCCGTGAGCGCGAGCGCGAGCCTCGAGGAGGGCGACCAGGAGACGAGCGCCTTCGCGTCGACGGTCGTGGCGCCGAAGTCGAGCGACGGAGCCTCTCCGCCGGGCACGAAGAGCACGCCCTCGACGCCGAGCGCGAGGCGCGACGAGAGGTCGAACGACGCCCGCGCGAGGAGGCGCGCTTCTCCGACCATCCCGTCGTCCGCGCCCGTCGCGCTCGAGTGCGCGTCGTAGTGCCCGTCGAGGCGCAGCGCGACGCCGAGCCACGCGACGGGCCGCACCGACGCGGCGAGCGCGCCGCTCACACGATGATGGGTGTCGTCCTCACCGAGCACGCCCTCCGTGAAGCCGTAGCCACCGTGCGCGGCGACGACGACGCCCGTCGCGAGCGCACCCGCCACGGGCACGCGCACGAGCGACGGCAGCGCATTCGCGCCGTCCCCTGTGCGCGCGCGCTCGGCGTCCTGTGCCCGAGCCGTCGGAGCCCACAGGACGCACGACAGCGCGATCAGCAAGTATGTAACCCGCCCCCAGGTTTCCACCCGCGATCCGTACCACGCGATCCTCCACGAGCCAGGCGACGTCGAACGTTAATTTCGTCGACGAGCGTCGGACTCGCCGTCCCGCGTTTCGTGCGTACTTGGGCGTCCACGGAGGCGGGCCGAGCGGTGATGCGCGTCACTCCCATGGCGGTCGTCACGGCGCTGCTCGTCGCCGGCTGCGGACGCGTCTTCTTCGACGTCGCGCGCGCGGACGGCGGCGCGCCGTTCGATCTCGGCGACGGCGCGTCGACGCCCGCGGACGCGACGCTTCCGATGGACGCACCCACGCCGTCCGACGCGCTCGGCCCCCCGACGTGCGCCCTCGGCGAAGCGCGATGTCGCGATCAGTGGACGCTGGAGACCTGCGCCGGGACGCTCTGGACGACGCAGCCCTGCGCGCTCGGTTGCGACACGACGGCATCGGCGCACTGCCTCGCGATGCTGCCTTCCAACGTCGACCGCGCGCTGTTCGCGGACGGCGGGGACGTGGACATCGTCGCGAACACCAGCTGGGACACGGGCGCGTGCACGCCGGCTTCCCTACCGGGAATGCCGATTCGCGTGACGCAGGCGGGCGGCGGCGACGTGTGCGTGGTGCGGGTGCGCGACTTGAGCGTCAACGCCGACCTGACGGTGCGTGGGCCGATTCCGCTGGTCGTCCTCGCGCAGGGAACGATCTCGATCAATGGCACTCTCGACGTCTCGGCCTATGGCACGACCGCGGGCCCAGGAGGCGGGGCAGGCGCGACGCGCAGCGCCTCCGCGGGCGGCCCGAGCGCGGGCGCGAGCGGAGCGCACGCTGGCACCTACACGGACTCCGGAGGCGGAGGCGGCGGGCTCTGCGGGGCGGGCGGAGACGGCGGCGGCGCGGGCGCGTTCCCGGTCGGTGGCAGCGGCGGGCCCGCGGTCACGACGACCTCATCGCCGCTCGTCGGCGGCTCGGGCGGCGGCGCGGGCGGCACCGGCGCGAGCACCGGACTCGGAGGCGCGGGCGGGGGCGCAGTGCAGCTGAGCGCGCTCGTGCGCTTGCGAGTGAACGGCCGAATCTTCGCGGGCGGAGGCGGCGGACGCGGCGGGCTCGACGGCACGTTCGGCGACGCGAACATCGGCGCCGGCGGAGGCGGCGGGAGCGGCGGCGCGATCTTGCTCGAGAGCCCGCTCATCGACCTGCGGGCGACGCTCCGCGCCAGCGGGGGCGGAGGCGGCGGGGCGGCAAGCTGCCGGTCGTCAGGCGCCGCTGGCGACGGCGTAGACGGCGCGACCGTCACGGGCCCGCCGAGCGGGGGCGCGCGCGGCCCGACGTGCTTGGG
>CAIUAC010000513.1 GCA_903896985.1 uncultured Sandaracinus sp. | reverse complement strand
GCTCGGCCGAGAAGGCGAAGGCCGAGCTCGTCGAGGCGAATCTGCGCCTCGTCGTCAGCATCGCGAAGAAGTACACGAACCGCGGGCTGCAGTTCTTGGACCTGATCCAAGAGGGCAACATCGGCCTGATGAAGGCGGTGGACAAGTTCGAGTATCGCCGCGGCTACAAGTTCAGCACGTACGCGACCTGGTGGATCCGTCAGGCGATCACGCGCGCCATCGCCGATCAGGCGCGCACGATCCGCATCCCGGTCCACATGATCGAGACGATCAACAAGCTGATCCGCACCTCGCGCTATCTCGTGCAGGAGCTCGGCCGCGAGCCGACGCCTGAGGAGATCGCGGAGAAGATGGAGCTCCCGCTCGACAAGGTCCGCAAGGTCTTGAAGATCGCGAAGGAGCCCATCTCGCTCGAGACCCCGATCGGCGAGGAAGAAGACTCGCATCTCGGGGACTTCATCGAGGACAAGTCCGTCGTCTCGCCCGTCGAGTCCGTCATCAACAACAACTGCGAAGACCAGGTTCGCAGGGTGTTGAGGACGCTGACTCCCCGCGAGGAGAAGGTCCTGCGCATGCGCTTCGGAATCGGCGAGAAGAGCGACCACACCCTCGAGGAGGTCGGTCAGGACTTCGAGGTGACGCGCGAGCGCATCCGCCAGATCGAGGCGAAGGCGCTGCGCAAGCTGCGCCATCCGAGCCGCAGCAAGCAGCTGCGCGCGTTCATCGAGAGCTGAACGGCTTCGCGCGTCCATGCGCGGAGCCTGCCGGGCCCATAGCTCAATTGGTTAGAGCTCCCGGCTCATAACCGGGCAGTTCCAGGTTCAAGTCCTGGTGGGCTCACTAGGGTTTTTGTTTCCCACGAACGCTGCGGCGCACGTTGGCGACGTGACGATGCGCGAATGAGTGGCTGAAACGCGGAACTCGTCTTGCGTAGGTGGTGCCGCCGCGGTACACGGCGCGTCTCAGGAGGCAGGACTTGCACGAACGGCTGCGGGCGCTGGTGAAGCTCTCCGAGATCGACGCATCGGGTAGGGCGCTCGACCTCCAACTCCAAGAGATTCCGGCCCGCGTGGCCGAGTCTCGCGGCGACCTTGCCAGGCTCGAGGGGCTGCTCGCGCGCGAGCGCAGCGACCTCGCGGAGGCTGAGCGGCTCAAGAAGAGTCACGAGGACGAGATCGCGCGACATGGTGAGTCGCTCGGCAAGTCGAAGGCGAAGGCGGCCAAGGCCCGCAACGCCCGCGAGGCCGAGGCCGTCGAGCGCGAGGTCGACGGAGCGCGCCGCTCGATCAAGGAGCGCGAGGGCGAGCGTGAGCGGCTGATGGCCGCCATGGAGCTTCAGCGCAAGGCGTTCACCGAGCACGAGGGCGAGTTCGAGCGACTTCGCTCGATGCTCTCGGAGGACGAGGCCAAGGCGCAGGTCAAGATCGACGCCCTGACGATCGAGCGCGACCACGTCACCCGCGGGCGAGGCGAGTTCGTTGGGCTCGTCGACAAGCCGACGGTCCGCCGCTACGAGCAGCTTCGCGAGAAGAAGGGCAACGCCGTCGTCGAGATCGCCGCGGGCTCCTGCGTCGGTTGTCGCATGGCGATCCCGCCTCAGATGCTGCTCGATCTCCAGCGCGAGGAGCAGCCCGACCTCGCCCAGTGCCCGCACTGCCGACGCTTCGTCTTCACGAAGGCGATGATCGAAGACTGAGCCGTCCCGTCAGAGTCCGCGGAGCCCCTCGAGGGCCTCGCGGCACTCCGGGTCGGCGGCCAGGGCGTTCTCGTAGGCGTCCCGTGCCCCGCGCGTGTCGCCTATCAGACGGCGCGCCTCCGCGAGCAGCAGGTGTGTGAGAAAGTGCTTCGGCGCGAGGGACGCCGCGCGCTCGAGCTCCGCCAGCTGCGCTGCGTGAACGGTCGGGTCTCCGCCGGCGCCCATCAGCCGCGTGTGCGCGAGCCGCGCGAGGAACTCGCCCTCATCCGGGACGAGCTCCACGGCCCGCACGAACGCGGCGACGGCATCGTCGTGCCTGCCCCGCGCGAGCGCGCGCTCACCGCGGCGGAAGTGTCGCTCGGCCTCGGCGATGCGCTCCACTCGCACATCGAGCGCTGCGCCGCTCATCGTCACCATCGAGGCGTCGTCCGTGAGCGTCGGCGCGCTCGGGGCAGGCGTCGGCGACACGGCGGCGTGCACGGTGTCCGCGGTGCCGACGCGGTCGACCTGCAGTTGCCGCGCGACGGCGGCGACCGCGATGGGGGGACGCGCGTCGACGTCCCAGGTGCCGACGATGCTGTTCTCGTCGCTCGTCAGGTCGTCCCAGCCCATCGGCTCGTTCGCCTCCGGCGCAGGGCTCGCGCTCGGCGGCGGCGCGGGTACGCGGAGCGCGGCGAGGGCTAGCGCAGGGATGGGGCCGCGCAGGGTCTCGTCCTCGAGGTCCTGGGCTGCCGCGTCGGGCTCCGGGGCCTCGAGTGGGATTGGCAGATCGCTGAAGCGGAGCGCGCCGAGGCACTCCATCGCGTAGAGCAACTGCGCCGCTGCGCCGGGTCGTTGTCCGGCGACGGTGAGCAGGTCGCGCAGGCGCTGCGTGCCGTCGACGACGCGCAGCACGAGGCGCGCTTCAGCCACCAGGTCGAGTCGCACGAAGCGCGTGAGGCGGTCCGTGATCGGCACGACGAACGACGAGAGGTGCGGCTCCAGCAGCTCGAGCAAGCGCGTCGGCGGGATACGGCGCACCACGCCCTCGAACACGATTTCGGTCAGGCCGAGCTCGAGCGTCACGACCTCAGGCGGCGGCTGCACGCGCGACGAGAAGCGGAACTCCGCGTCCTCCCAGCTGAAGAGGTCGTAGAGCTTCACGCGCAGCTGTTCTTCGAGCCCGTCGCGTAGCTCCTGCGGGGCGAGCACGCCCATCGCGAGCAGGATCGCGCCCTGTCGCCCCTCGCCCGCGCGCATACGCTGCACGGACTCGTTCCGCATCTGCGGGGTGATGACGTCGCCCTGCACGAGGATCTGCCCGAGGCACTCGCGCACGAGGTTCGACTTCACGTAGACCGGCACGCCGTTGCGGAAATAGACGACCTTCTTCGGGGACTCGCCCGTGGTCGTCCTCAGGCGCTCGTCATCCTGCGCGACGACGACGAGCGCCCCCGTCGTGCGCTGCGCAGCGAGGCGCGCGAGCACGCGAGGGAACGGCAGCTCCGAGAAGCGTCCTGCCTGCGTCGCACCGCCTGGCGTGAGGTCGGCTGCGCGACGCTCGACGTCGTTCCCCTCCTGCTCGGCGCCGGGGTCGTCCCCGAGGACGAACGGCGAGGACTCCTCCGCGCGCCGCGGGCGCTCCACGCCGACCGGCTCAGGTCGCACGGGCTCGTGGTCGGCTGTGGCGGGCCCCGTCGTGCGCATTCGTGCGGCGACGGTCTGTCGCTCGCGCAGGACGCGTGCGGCGCCCTCCGCGCTGACGGGGGGCAAGGAGTCGTCGTCCGCGACGGCGTCGAGCG
>CAIUAC010000512.1 GCA_903896985.1 uncultured Sandaracinus sp. | reverse complement strand
GTTCCAATTGCGGAACTGCGCGAGGCGCCGTCGCAGCCTCTGAGAGGGGGATGACAGCGTGCGCGGAAACGTCGCGAGCGGTGGGTCGCGGGCGCTAACGCGCCTTCAGATCGTGTGTGATGCGGTCGCCGTGATGGCGTCGATGGGCGCCGCCGCCGTCGTTCAGCGCGTCCTGGCCGACCGGTGGGCGGTGTTCAAGCAGCCGGTGGCGTTTCATGAATACGCCCTGGTGGCGTATCTGGCCCTCCCTCTCTTCCTGTTTCTCGTGGGCGTGTTCGGACTTGGATCGTCTGTCGCTGAACGGTGGACGAAGGCCGAGACCGTCGGTCGCCTTTTGATGCTGCACGCGGTGGCGTTTCTCGGGGTGTCCGCGCTTCAATTCGTCACGCAGTCGGTGGTCAATCGAACACTGGTCGGGCTCTTCTTCTTCTGCGTGTTCGTGTTGACTACGACGCAGCGGTTGGCGTTGACGGCTTGGGTCGACGTCCAGTATCGGCGGAGCCACGGGCCCCCGATACTCGTTCTCATGGGGGAACAGTCTCCACGGATGGCGGACTTCGTGCGAGACGCGCTCCGGGCTCGCCATCCCCCAACGATTCTCGGTCGACTCTCCGACGTTCCGATGCAGTCGAATGATGCGGCCGTCGCTGAGGCGAGCGTTGCCCTCCTCGGACCGCTGGCGTCGCTGTCGGACGTACTCCACGAGAACGCTGTTCGGGAAGTCGTGTTCTTCGCTCCGTATCACCATCCCGAGGCCATGCAGGCCGAATTGATGGTGTGCGAGCAACTCGGGGTGCCCGCGCACTTCGTCGTCGACCTCGCGCAGGTTGCTCGGGCTCGCCCGCGGATCGCCGACCTCTACGCGCATCCGACGGTGAGTTTCGATGTGGCGCCGAAGGCGGCGGCGTCGTTGGCGATGAAGCACGCAGTGGATCCAATCCTTGCCGCGTTTGCTCTCGTGGCAGCGCTCCCGGTGCTGGCGGTGGCGGTGGTCGGCATCCTCGTTTCGATGGGGCGTCCGGTGTTTTTCGTGCAGACGCGAGCAGGCCTACGCGGGCGACCGTTCCGTATGTTTAAGCTCCGGACCATGTGCGCTGGCGCAGAGGCGCAGCGTGACGCACTGGCCGCCTACAACGAGATGGGCGGGCCGGCATTCAAGATGACGGACGACCCCCGGGTGACTGCGTGGGGAGCCTTCCTCAGGCGTACCAGTATCGACGAGCTCCCGCAGTTGCTCAACGTGGTGAACGGCACGATGAGTCTCGTTGGACCCAGGCCACTCCCGGTGGCGGAGCAAGCCCAGATCCGAGGGGTCGAGAGGCGTAGGCTGTCGATGAAGCCAGGGATCACCTGTCTGTGGCAGATCAGCGGTCGTAGCGACCTCGACTTCGATGACTGGATGCTTCTTGACCTTCGATACGTTGACGAGTGGAGTCTTTGGCTCGACCTCACCGTGTTGCTACGAACGATTCCCGTGGTGCTCTTTCGGCGAGGCGCCCGTTAGGTGACGGCGAGGGGCGGTTTCGTCGCGCCGCCTGGCTCCGCGACGCGCCGCGACGCGCGAGCGCGCGACAGACAGCTCGCCGTCTTCCGACACCGGCGGCAGACCGCAGGGCCGCTCACTCAACACGAGCTAGGTGACCGTCGGGCAAAGCCCCTGCGGCCCACGGTGCGGCGCTACCGCGGCTCGTGCGCGGCGACGTGGCATCGAGCTCCTGAGCGATCTGGAGGCGG
>CAIUAC010000511.1 GCA_903896985.1 uncultured Sandaracinus sp. | reverse complement strand
GTGCGCCTCGGGTTCGGCGTGCTCGCGACCGGCGCCGTGCTCCCCGGGGTGCGCCTCGGCGTGCTCCCCCGCGGGCTCTGCTGCGTGCTCGCGACCCGCGCGGCGCTCGCTGACCTCCGCGGCGGCGTGCTGCGGAGTCTGCGCCGTGATGTGCGAGAGGCCGCTGGCGCCCATCGTCGGCGGGCCCGCCGCGAGGATGTCGGCGACGAGCTGAAAGCTGTGGCGATAGAGGCCTGTGTGCAGGCGCGCGAGGAAGTCGGGCATATCCTCGACGACGTAGTGCCAGTCGCGGGGACCGGGCTTGACCAGGCGGCGATGATTCACCGTGCGCACGACGATCGAGCGGTCGTCGGTGGGCAGGTTGTCGACGTTGTGGATGAACGCGTCCGAGTACGGGAAGAACTGCTCGGCGTTCGAGAAATACAGGACGCGCACGGTCTCACCCGCGCGCTTCGCGACGTCGCCCACGGCGCGCAGCGTGCGCTCGGCGGTGACGTCGCCGTTGAACGTCTGAATGCGCCGCGCGCGATGGAGCGCGCGAATCCGCGCGTACATCGCCGCATCACCGATCCACGCGACCGCGACGCCGTCGTGCCGCGCGCGCACCATGCGGCGCAGGTACCGCTCGAACCACGCGTGCTGACGGTGGTAGTAGGCGACGACCTCGTCCTTGCGCGGGTCGTCCGCGAGCTCCGTCGCGATGATGCGCTCGCTCTCGGCGGTGGCCTCCGGCGCGAAGTGCGCGATCAGCGCGTCGGGCGTCTCCGAGACGGAGATCAGCGCGCGATACATCCGGTGCACGAGCGGGATCTGCGGGTCGTAGTCGACGAGCAAGACGAGGTCGGAGCCCGCCGCCGCGGCCATCGTGTAGTTCTGGTCGGAGCCGACGCCGACGTACGCGCCGCCGAGGCCGTGCAAGAACGGGAAGAGCAGATCGTGCCGCCACTCGTTGCTCACGGGGAAGTGCCGCGCGGGTCGCGGCGTGCCCTCGTCGGGGATCGTCGCGAGGTCGCGCTGGATGTCCGCGGGCAGCGCGACGGACGGATCCGCGGGGACGCGCGACTGCGCGTGCAGGAGCGGCGCGGTGCAGAGGACCGCGAGCGCGGCGGTGAGCGAGAGCGTGAGTCGGACGTTCGTCGGGGTCATCGGGGGCGCGAGGATACAGGCGCGGTGCGCGGCACGCTATCCGGGGGGCGAGTCGCGCGTCGATGGACTCAGGGAGGCGCGGCGGACGGCGCGGCGGACGGCGCGGCGGGCTGTGTGGCTGGCTGTGTGGCCGGGCCGGGGAACGGAGCCGAGGCCTGCCCCGACCCGCGCATCGAGCGCACGACCATGTCGAACTTCGAGGCGGGGTTCCAGAACAGGAAGCCATCGGCGCCCGCTCGCCGAGCGGCGCGGATCTGCCCGGCGATGAAGCGCTCGTCGAAGCGCTCTGCGCCCGTCGCGAACGCCTGCAAAAACGGGCGAATTACGGGCGCTGGGCCGACTCGCGCGCGCAGGCTCTGCGTCGCGGCGGAGACGAACGACGCGCCGCGGTCGACGTCCCCGCCGGCCTCCCAGGTGAGGAAGTTGTTGGCGTAGAGCATCGGCGTGTAGACCTCGACGTACGGGGCCCACTCCTCCGCCGACTGACCGAGCCCGGCGGTGTCCCCGACGCGCAGCGCGCTGATGCCGAAGAGGTCGACACCGAGCGGCACCTGCACCGCCTCGTCGACCAGGCGCAGCATCGCCACGAGGTACTCCCAGTGCCGCGCGCCCGCGCGCTCGCGCGGAAAGACCGCGTAGTCAGTGCCGCGGTCGACCGGGAAGCGCACGTAGTCGAGCTGCACCTCGTCGAAGCCGAAGGCGGCGACCTCCACGGCGAGGTCGCGCACGAGCGCGGGATTGTCTGGATTCGTCGGGTCGAGCCAGGTCGTGCCGGTGCCCCACGACACCCACGGTCGGC
>CAIUAC010000510.1 GCA_903896985.1 uncultured Sandaracinus sp. | reverse complement strand
CGGAGTGCCCCGGCGACGCGGTCGCCCCCCGGAGCGTCGTGTGCCGCGCGAGCGCGGGCCTGTGTGACGCCCCCGAGAGTTGCTCCGGCGGCAGCGCGGCGTGCCCGGTCGACGACCTCGCGGCGACGGGCACGGTCTGTCGGCCTGCGGTCCCGGGTGGCTGCGACCTCGCCGAGGCCTGCACGGGCGGGAGCATCGCCTGCCCCGCCGACGAGGTCGCCTCGGCGGGCATCGCGTGCCCCGTCGGCTACTGCGACGGCGCCTCGATGTGCGCCGCGGGCTGTACGCCGGGCGTCGCCTGCGACGTACCTGGCGAGCCGTGCCGCGTCGGGACCATCGTATGCAGCGGCGGAGGCGTGCCGTCGTGCGTCGCGGGCGACGCGCGCCCTGCGGGCACCGAGTGCCGTGCAGCCGTCAGTTCTTGTGATGTCGCGGACGCCTGTGATGGCGTGAGCTTCCTGTGCCCGGACGTGTTCGTGGAGGCCGGGACGGCGTGCCGCACGGCGACCGGTGTCTGCGACGTCGCCGAGACTTGCTCCGGAAGCTCGGCGCTCTGCCCAGACGACGCCGTTCGGCCTGCGTCGACGGTCTGCCGCTCGGCGACGAGCGCCTGCGACATCCTGGAGACGTGCGACGGAGTCGGGACCGATTGCCCGACGGACGAGTTCGCGGCCTCCGCGACCGTTTGCCGCCCTGCCGCGGATGTCTGCGACCTTCCAGAGACCTGCTCAGGCACTGCGGCGGCGTGTCCCACGGACGAGCTAGTGTCGGCTGGCAGCGTGTGTCGGGCCGCCGCCGCTGGCGGCTGCGACGTCGCCGAGACCTGCAACGGCGCGAGCGCAGCCTGCCCGCCGAACGCGTTCGCGCCCACGACGACGGTGTGCCGCGCCGCGGCGCTCGGGGCCGACTGCGACGTCGCAGACTTCTGCTCGGGGGCGAGCGCGACGTGTCCCGCCGACGGCTTCGCGCCCGTCGGCGCGGTGTGCCGCGCGGTCGCGAGCGCGTGCGACGCCGCAGAGGTGTGCAGCGGGACCTCGTCGGCGTGCCCGGCGAACACCAACGCTCCTGCGGGCACCGTGTGTCGGACCTCAGCCGGCGGCTGCGACGTCATCGACGTGTGCAGCGGTGGCCCGAGCTGCCCGAGCGACTCGCTGCTCGGAGCCGGCGTGCAGTGCCGCCCCGCGGTCGGCGCCTGCGATGTCGCTGAAAGCTGCAGCGGCTCGAGCGCCGCATGCCCCACGGACACGCTCGCAGCGCCGACGGCCGTCTGCCGCGCGAGCGCCGGCGTCTGCGACGTCGCCGAGACCTGCTCGGGCTCGAGCGCGGCTTGCCCGGTCGACGGCTATGCCTCGAGCGGCGCGACGTGCCGGACGTCCATCCCGGGCGGCTGCGACGTCTCCGAGACCTGCTCAGGCTCGGGTGTGAGCTGCCCGCCAGACGCCTTCGCCTCGAGCGCGACGCTGTGTCGCGCGGCGGCCGTGGGCGGCTGCGATATCGCCGAGACGTGCACCGGAACCGGCAGCTGTCGAACCGACTCGTTCGCTCCGATCGGCACGGCGTGCAGCGGCGGTTCGTGCAACGGCGCGGGGATGTGCGCCGCGGGCTGCTCGCCGGGGACGGCCTGCGACCCGGTCGGCTCGCCGTGCGCGGTCGGCACGATCAGCTGCACGACCGGCGCTCCGGTCTGCGTGGCGACGGGCGCGTACAAGCCGGCGAGCACCGTCTGTCGCGCGTCGGCCGGCGCGTGCGACCTCGCGGAGAGCTGCACCGGTGCGAGCGGCGCGTGCCCCAGCGACGCCTTCGCTCCTGCGTCCACCGTGTGTCGTGCGCAGAGCGGCGCCTGCGATGTAGCGGACAGTTGTAGCGGCTCCTCGGCGGCTTGCCCGGCGGACGCGATGCGCGCGGCGGGGTTGGTGTGCCGAGCCTCCGCGGGCGCGTGCGACACACAGGAGGTGTGCGACGGCTCCGCGACGGCGTGTCCCGCGGACGCGCTCGCGTCGGCGGGGACGGTGTGCCGCGCGGCGACTGCGGGGGGCTGCGACGCGGCAGAGACCTGTACAGGCGGAGTCGCGACGTGTCCGTCGGACTCTTTCCTCAGCATCGGCACAGTGTGCCGCGCGGCAGCGGGCGGTTGCGACGTCGCGGAGACTTGCCCCGGCGGGAGCCCGACGTGTCCGGCGAACGGCTTCGTGCCGCCGTCCACGGTGTGCCGCGCAGTGGCAGGTCCGTGCGACGTCGCCGAGACCTGCACGGGGAGCACGGCCGCTTGTCCCGCGACCGATGTCTTCGAGGCGAACGGCGTCGCCTGCCGATCGGCGGCTGGTGGCTGCGACCTCGCCGAGAGCTGCGGCGGCGCGAGCG
>CAIUAC010000509.1 GCA_903896985.1 uncultured Sandaracinus sp. | reverse complement strand
TGCCCGCACCCGCCCGAGCGCACGCGGCCGCCAGCGACCCGTCGGCGCCCGCGCTCGTGCCCTCGATCCCCGACGACCGTGACGGCATCGAGGACCACGACCGCACCATCCTCATCGTCGAGGACGACGCGCGCTTCGCCGGCGTGCTCGCCAAGGAGGTGCGCACGCGCGGCTTCAAGGCGATCGTCGCGCTCCGTGGCGGCGAGGGCCTCGCGCTCGCGAAGACCTACCGCCCATGCGGCGTCATCCTCGACATCAACCTGCCAGACACGAACGGCTGGTCGGTGCTGACCGCGCTCAAGCAGGACACGACGACTCGGCACATCCCGGTGCACATCGTGTCGGCCGAGGACGCGACCCTCGAGGGGCTGCGCATCGGCGCCATCGGGCACGCGCACAAGCCGCTGCGCTCCGAGGACATCGACGCCATCCTCTCGACCATCGAGAGCTCCTCGGCGACCGCCGAGAAGGCCGTGCTCGTCGTCGAGGACGATCCGATCATGCGCCGCGAGACCTGCCGCATCATCGGCAATGGCAACGTGCACGTGACCGACGTCGCCTCCGGCAAGGAGGCGCTCGCGGCGCTCAAGGCGAAGCGCTTCGATCTCCTCGTGCTCGACCTCGGGCTGCCGGATATGCAAGGGCTCGCGCTGCTCGAGGCGGCGAGCGCGAACAAGGCGCATATGCCCCCGGTCATCGTCTACACGGTGCGTGAGCTGACCTCCGAGGAGGAGGTCGCGCTCCGCCAATATGCGGACTCCATCATCATCAAGGACGTTCGCTCGCAAGAGCGCCTGATCGACGAGGTCGCGCTCTTTCTGCACCGCGTCGTCAACGACCTCCCCGAGGAGAAGAAGCGCACCATCCGGCACCTCTACGAGTCGGACGAACAGCTTCGCGGCAAGAAGATCCTCATCGTCGAAGACGATATGCGTACGATGTTCGCGATGGCCAAGCTCCTCGCCAGCCACGGCATCGCGCCGCTCAAGGCGGCGGACGGTCAGCAGGCGCTCGAGTTGATGGAGGCGCAGCCCGACATCGACCTCGTGCTCCTCGACATGATGATGCCCGTGATGGACGGCTACGAGACGGCGCAGCGGATTCGTGCGCAGGCGCGCTATCTCAAGCTCCCGATCATCGCGCTCACCGCCAAGGCGATGAAGGAAGACCGGCAGAAGTGCATCGACGCCGGCGCGACTGACTACCTCTCGAAGCCGGTCGACCAAGACCGGCTCATCTCTCTCCTCCGCGTCTGGCTGTGTCGCTGAACGTGGACGGCACCACATCAGAGGTCGAGCGCATCGAATTGAACCTCCTCCTGGAGGCGATCTTCCAGCGCTATGGCTACGACTTTCGCGACTACGCGATCGGCAGCGTAGAGCGCCGACTCGGGCAGTTTCGGGACGAGAACAAGCTGTCTACATACTCGGAGGTCACGGCGAAGGTCCTGCGCGATCGGGCGTTCTTCCACAGCCTGATGCCGTATTTCTCTGTGTCCGTGACGTCTCTGTTTCGCGACCCATTCTTCTACGTCGCGCTCGCTGAGCAGGTCCTGCCTCGCCTGCGCAGTTGGGCGCACTTCAAGGTCTGGCACGCTGGCTGCGCGACGGGCGAAGAGGTCTACTCGCACGCCATTCTGCTCAGCGAAGCGGGGATCTACGACCGGTCGATGTTGTATGCGACTGACATCAGCCAACCTGCGCTCGAGACGGCGAAGGCGGGTATCTACTCGCTCGAGGTCATTCGCAAGGGCACCGCGAACTACCAGTCAGCCGGCGGCCAGGCGAGCCTGTCGGACTACTACCATGCGCGCTACGAAGCGGCCGTGATGCGCCCGGAGATCCGCAGGCGCATGACCTTCGCGCGGCACAACCTCGCCATGGACACGTCCTTCGGCGAGATGCAGGTGATCATCTGCCGAAACGTCCTCATCTACTTCGCCGAGGCCCTGCAGAACAAGGTCCTCGAGCTGTTCTGGGACAGCCTCGACACCGGCGGCTTTCTCTGCCTCGGTGACAAGGAGAGCCTGAGCTTCACCTCGGTGGCGGACCGCTTCGACATCGTGGACGAGCGCGCGCGGATCTACAAGAAGAGGTCGTCGCCGCGCGAGCGCCCTTGA
>CAIUAC010000508.1 GCA_903896985.1 uncultured Sandaracinus sp. | reverse complement strand
CGCGCAAGCTGCAGCGCGACGCTTGACGGCTCCTCGCTGAGCGTCAGCCCGGCCCAGCAAAATGCTGGACGTCAGCCCGGCCCAGCGTTCCGCTGAGCTTCAGCCCGGCCCAGCAAAATGCTGAGCTTCAGCCCCCGCCGCGCTTGAGCTCGGTGAGGACGAGCTTGGCGACGGACTTCAGCGTCTCGAACACGCCCGGGCCCGTCGAGGCGACGGCCTCGTAGTCGGGGACGTTGTTCGGGTTGAGCAGCAGGCGAAGCTCGTCGACGGGCGCGATGCCCGGCATATCGCGCTTGTTGTACTGGACGACGTACGGGATCTTGTCGAGCGAGTAGCCCTGCTCGGCGAGGTTCGTGCGCAGGTTCTCGAGCGACTCGGCGTTCGCCTCCATGCGGGCGATCTGCGAGTCGGCGACGAAGACGACGCCGTCGACGCCCTTGAGGATCAGCTTGCGGCTCGCGTCGTAGAAGACCTGACCCGGCACGGTGTAGAGATGGAAGCGCGTCTTGAAGCCGCGGATCTCACCGAGCGCGAGCGGCAGGAAGTCGAAGAAGAGCGTGCGCTCCGTCTCCGTCGCGAGGCTGATCATCTTGCCCTTCGCGTCCGGATTCGTCTTGTTGTAGATGTACTGGAGGTTCGTCGTCTTGCCGCAGAGACCGGGGCCGTAATAGACGATCTTGCAGTTGATCTCGCGCGAGAGGTAGTTGATGAAGCTCATCGTCGTGTTCCCCGCGCTCAGTCGTTGAACAGGTTGTCGATGTCGTCGTCCGTGATCTCGGCGAAGGGGGTCTCGCGAGCCGGGTCCTGCACCTTTCTCATCAGGGCTTCGAAGATCTGATTGAGCTCCTCGCTCGCCTTCTTCACGCGCAGGCGGACGAGCCCGAGGGAGGTCTTGTTGTCGAAGATGACGACGAGGATGACGCGGTTGCCGACGAGCTGGATGTGGATGTTGCTCCGCTCCCCCTCGTGGAACTGCGTCGTGAAGTCGTTCTCCCGGAGGAGCTTCGCCATGCCGCCCGTCGCGGCGATGTTGCCGGCGGTCAGCGAGGCGAGGGAAGTGGTGTCGATCTGCTCGGTGTCACCGCTCGCCGCGATGAGCTGGCCGTTCTTGTCGATGATGAACACGACCTTGGCGTTCGCGTCCTTCACCAGCCGATCGACGATCGTCTGGATCTGGTTGAACTCCGCCTCGTACATCACCATGTGCGGGTTGGCCATCGACTCCTCCGCGCGTTAGACGCGCTTACTCTCGCTAGGGCCCACGTTCGTATCAGACGAGCGCAGAAGGGTAAAGGGTGTCGGTGAGTCTTAGGGCGACGGCACCGACGCCCGAGGCGCCGGCTGCGGCTTCGGCGCGACGAGCTTCCACAGCTCGAAGAGCGGGACCGGCAGCACCGAGAGCCCGAGGACGATCGCCCACTCGACGCCCGTCATCATGTCGGTGCGGAAGATCGGGTGCAGCGGGGGCACGAAGATCGTGATGAGGTGCACCGCGCCGCTCGCGGCGACCGCGCCGATCAGGAACTTGTTGGTGAAGAGGCCGACGCGGAAGATGCTGTCGACCTCGCTGCGGCAGTTGAACGCGTGAAAGAGCGGCGAGAACGCGAGCAGCGTGAAGGCCATCGTGCGCACATGCCCGAGCATCTGATCGCGCGTGAGGCCGTCCGCGAAGACCTGCGGCGCGTGATCCGGCAGCAGGTACAAGCCGAGCGCGGCGCCGCCCATCACGACGCCGACGGCGAGCGTGCCGATCACGTCCTTGACCGAGAGCAGCCCCTCGCTGACGGGGCGCGGACGTTCGCTCATCAGGCCGGGCACCGCGGGGTCGACGCCGAGGGCGAGGGCGGGCAGGCCGTTCGTGACGAGGTTGATCCACAGCAGCTGCAGCGGCGTGAGCGCGAAGCGCAGCGTGTCGTCGAAGAACGTGCCCGCGATGACGGCGACGACGAGGCCTGCGTTCGACGAGTTCAAGAAGAAGATGAACTTCTTGATGTTGCGGAAGATGGCGCGGCCCTCGCGGACGGCGTGCACGATGGTCGCGAAGTTGTCGTCGGCGAGCACCATGTCCGCTGCCTCGCGCGCGACGTCCGTCCCGCCTTGGCCCATCGCGATGCCGATGTTCGCCTCGCGGAGCGCGGGCGCGTCGTTGACGCCGTCGCCCGTCATCGCGGAGATGTTCCCGCGGCGCTTGAGCGCGCGGACGATGCGCAGCTTCTGCTCGGCGGTGACCCGCGCGAAGACCGCGACGCGGTGCACGAGGCCCATCAGCTGCTGGTCCTCGATCGCCTCGAGCTCCGCGCCGGTCATGGCGAGCGAGTCGTCGTGCCAGAAGCCGAGCTCGCGCGCGATGGCGATCGCCGTCAGCTTGTGGTCGCCGGTGATCATCACGACCTGAATGCCCGCGCGGTGGCATTCGGCGACCGCGACCTTCGCCTCCGGGCGCGGCGGGTCGATCATCGCCGCGAAGCCGAGGAACGTGAGCCCGGTCTCCGGCGCCGAGTGGTCGGGGTTCTCGCGCTCGGCGAGGGCGAGCACGCGGAGCGCCTTGGCGGCGTGCTCCTCGTTGCGCGCGAGGAGGCGCTCGCGCTCGGCTTCCGTGAGCGCGACGCGCCCCTCGGCGCGAAGGATGTGCGTGCAGAGCGGCAGCAGCAGGTCGGGCGAGCCCTTCACGTGCGCGACGCGCTTGCCGTCGTTGCCCTTGACGATGATCGTCATGCGCTTGCGGTCGGAGTCGAAGGGCAGCTCGGTCTCGATCTCGACGGCGCCGAGGAGCGCCTCGCGCTGCACGCCGCCCTTGAGCGCGAGCGTGATCAGCGCGGCTTCGGTCGGGTCACCGACGACCCTCGCCGTCGGGCCGCTCGTGTCGACGACGGCGGTGTTGCAGATCGTGGCCGTCGCGAGCAGGCGCACGAGCGTGACGGGGAGCTTCTCGACGCGCGCGCCTCCGTGCTGGAACTCGCCCGTCGGCTCGTAGCCCTCGCCCGTCACGGCGAACACCTCGTCGGCGGTCTCCACGAGCCGCACGGTCATCGCGTTCTGCGTGAGCGTGCCGGTCTTGTCCGAGCAGATCACCGTCGCGGAGCCGAGCGTCTCGACGGCGGGGAGCTTGCGCACGATCGCGCCGCGCTGCGCCATGCGCTGCATCCCGAGGGCGAGCGTGATCGTCGTGATCGCCGGGAGGCCCTCGGGGATCGCCGCGACGGCGAGGCTCACCGCGGTCAGGAGCAGCACCGTCCACGGCTGACCGCCGCGCAGGATGCCGATGACGAAGAGCGCGACGCTGACGGCGAGGCAGACGACGAGGATCTGCTTGCCGAACTTCTCGAGGCGCTGCTCGAGCGGGGTCTCCTCGCGCTCGGTCGAGCGGATCAGCGCGCCGATGCGGCCTAGCTCCGTGAAGGGGCCGGTCTGCACGACGACCGCGCGCGCTCGGCCGGCGGTCACGCTCGTGCCCATGTAGGCCATGGTCACGCGCTCGGCGAGCGCGGAGTCCTCGGTCAGCGCGCGGTCGCCGTGCTTCTCGACCGGCGCCGACTCACCGGTGAGGGCGGCCTCCTCGATCGCGAGGTTGCGCGTCTCGAAGAGGCGCAGGTCCGCCGGGATGCTGTCGCCCGCCTCGAGCTCGACGATGTCCCCCGGGACGAGCGCCGCCGCGGGCAGCACGGCGATGGCCCCGTCTCGCACGACCTTCGCGTTCGGCGCCGCCATCTTCTGCAGGGCGTCGAGCGCCTGCTCCGCGCGCCGCTCTTGGAGGAAGCCGAGCACGCCGTTGACGATGACGATGAGGAGGATCGCGAGCGTGTCGCTGAAGCGCGCGAACCACGGCCCTTCGCCGCCCTCGCTGATCGCGACGGACGCGGCGACGACGGCCGCGACGAGGAGCGCGCCGACGAGCGGGTCCGCGAAGCCCGAGAGAAACTGCAGGATCGCGTTGGGCTTCGGGGGCTCCGGGATGCGGTTCTCCCCGAGCCGGGCGCGCTTCGCGGCGACCTCGGAGCTCTTGAGGCCGCTACGAAGATCCGCGTCCCAGTATGAACCGACAGCCTGCACGTCCATCGCGTGCCAGGGCCTCTGCGCCTGCGTCAAATCCCGGTCCTCCTCAGGGTAGAGCGGGGGCACTCTATCGGGGCGTCCGCTCCCCCGCAAACGGGGCAAGTCGCCGGATGTGGCGCTGTGGTCCCCCGCGGGGCGAGGGACTACGTTGCCGCCGTGCGAATCGCCGCTCGGCTGCTGCTCAATCTCTGGCGCTTGCTGCTCGCGCCGCTCTGGCTCGCCGCGCGCGCGTTCGCCCGCCCGCGCGCTCCCTGGCTGCTCGTCGAGGTGCGCCCGAGGCTGGTCGAGCTGCAGCGCGCGCTGCCGGGGCTCGCCCGGTTCTTCCCTTCGCTCGCGGAGCGCCGCCCGACGTCGCTCTATGCGCTGCGCCGCTTCGCGGAGCACGTCGCGCGAGATGCGCGCGTGCGCGGCGTCGTGTTCCGGCTGCCGCCGCTGACGGCGGGCTGGGCGTCCGCGACGGGGCTCCGCGAGGTGCTGCTCGGGCTCCGCGCCGCCGGCAAGCAGGTCGTCGTGCACCTGCCGCAGGGCGGTGGGCACAAGGAGGTCTTCGTCGCCTCCGCCGCCGACCGCATCGTCGTCGCGCCGCAGGCGACGCTGACGCTGCTCGGGCTCGCGGCCGAGGTGCAGTACTGGAAGGGGCTCCTCGACCGGGTCGGGGTGAGCCTCGAGGTGTTCGCTCGCGCGGAGTTCAAGACGGCGGTCGAGCCCTTCGCGCGCGACTGCATGAGCGAGCCGCAGCGCCTGCAGACGACGGCGCTGCTCGCGACGATCGACCGTCTGCTCCGGGCGGCGCTCGCCGCGCGCCCGCGGGTCGGGGAGGCGGGCGTCGCCGCGCTCTTCGAGGGCGGGATGTTCACGGGTGAGCGCGCCGTCGAGGTGGGGCTCGCCGACGCCGTCGCGTACGACGATCAGCTGCCGACGCTGCTCGCCGAGGGGAGCGCGGAGCCGCCGCGCCTCGGCAGCGCCGGGCGCTACCTCCGCTGGAAGGAAGCGCGGCTCCTGCGGCGCGTGCTTCCGCGCCCGTACGTCGCGGTCGTCGAGGTGCACGGCGCGATCGGGCTCGGCGTCGGCGGCG
>CAIUAC010000507.1 GCA_903896985.1 uncultured Sandaracinus sp. | reverse complement strand
GGGCGCGACCGGGCGCGCCGTGAGGTTCGAGAGCGGAGTCGGCACGCTCGCGAGGGCGACGCGTGAGCCGTCCGCCCGGAGGCCGACCTCGAGCTCCGGCCCGCCCGCGAGCAATTCGCGGAGCAAGCGCTCGGCGACGACGTCGTCGCTGCATGGGCCGCGCGCGATGTCGATCGCCTTGGCGGTCGCCTTCGGCCATTCCTCGCCCGCGGTCTTCGCGAGCGCGGCGATGCCCGCGAGCCAGGCGCGCGCGCCGCTCTCGCCCGAGAGCCCGAAGTCGCCGCCGGTGTCCTGCACCGTGACGAAGAGCCCGCCGTCGTCGCGGAAGCGGGCAGCGACCGCGCGCGCCGCTGCGAACGCCTCGCGATTGACGGCGATCGCCGCCTCGCCGCTCACGTCGCGCAGGCCACCGAGGAACAGCACGCCGACCGCGTCAGCCGGCACGGTCTCCGTGAGGACCGCGTCGACGCCGCATACTCGGAGCCGCCCGACGAGCGCTGCCGCGACGCCGCCGCCATCGGGCGTGACGGCGATGCGACCGCGCGCGTAGAGCCCTGGGACGGTGAAGCCAGCGGCGTTCGCGGGCAGGGCGCGCACCGCGATGCGCAGGACGGGCTCAGGCGTGGCAACCGCGGCGGTGGCGGTCGAACTGGATAAAGGCGTGACTCCCGGGCTCTGCGCGGATGCCGCGCCGTCGAAGAGGCCGATGATCTGCGCGAGGGTGCGCATGGTGGCCATCTTGGAGGTGTTGACCTGCGGGAGGTTCGGGACGCGCTGCCGCATGGCGGAGAGGATCTCGACGCGCTTGATGGAGTCGATGCCGAGGTCGGCCTCGAGGTCCATGCCGGTGTCGATCATCTCGGCGGGATAGCCGGTCTTCTCGGCGACGATCGCGAGCAGGATCGGCGTGAGCTCGGCGGTGCGTGACTCGGACGTCGCCGCTGCGGCGGGCTGCGCTGCGGCGGGCTGCGCTGTCGTGGGCTGCGCCGCCGCGAGCGGTGCCGCTGCGAGCGGTGCGGGCGCTGCTGTGGGCGCCGCGGCTGGGCGCGACGCGCTGACGAGCTCGATGATCTGCGCGAGGGTGCGCATCGTCGCCATCTTGGCGGTGTTGACCTGCGGCATATCCGGCACGCGCTGGCGCATGGCGGAGAGGATCTCGACTCGCTTGATGGAGTCGATGCCGAGGTCGGCCTCGAGGTCCATGCCGGTGTCGATCATCTCGGCGGGGTAGCCGGTCTTCTCGGCGACGATCGCGAGCAAGATCGGCGTGAGATCGAAGGCGGGCGCGGCGGTGGCCGCGGCAGGGACTGCGACGGGCGCCGCGATGGGCGCGCTGGGGGCTGCGCCGCCGGTCGACGGCACCGGGCCTACGAGCTCGATGATCTGCGCGAGGGTGCGCATCGAGGCCATCTTGGCGGTGTTGACCTGCGGGAGGTTCGGCACGCGCTGGCGCATCGCGGAGAGGATCTCGACGCGCTTGATGGAGTCGATGCCGAGGTCGGCCTCGAGGTCCATGCCGGTGTCGATCATCTCGGCGGGATAGCCGGTCTTCTCGGCGACGATCGCGAGCATCACGGCGGTGAGATCGACGGCGGCCCTCTCCCCAGCCCTCTCCCCGGAGGGGAGCGGGGGACTGGAGGCGACGACCAGCGCGGGAGGCGGCGCGGCCGTGGGTGCAGCGACGTACGCAGGCGCGGCGGTAGGTGCAGCGACGTACGCAGGCGCGGCGGGAGCGACGGGCGCAGCGACGTACGCGGGCGGAGCGATGTAGGCGGGCGCCGGGACGTAGGCGGGCGCGGGCTGCGCGTAGACGGCGGTCGGTGCGACGGAGGCGTACGACGCCTCGACCGCGCGGAGGAACGCCATATGGCTGTCGGCCATCAGGCGCTGGAACTCCATCTGCGCGGCGATCGCCGGGGCCTGGAGGCGCTGGAGCGACTCGACCCAGTGCGTCGGGTCCGCGGGCGCCATCATCGGCGCTGCGTGGGCGACGGGCGCGGGCGCGGCGTACGCGACGGGCGCTGGCGCGGCGTACGCGACGGGCGCAGGCGCTGCGTGGGCGACAGGCGCTGCGTAAGCGACGGGCGCTGCGGGCGCGACTGCCGCGCTCGGCGCAGGAGCGGCTGCGCGGGTCTCGGTTGGCGCGGGCTGCGCGAGCTGTGCGCGGGGGGGCGGGGTCGGGTACACGGGCGCTTCTTTCGTCGGATAGGGCTTGCCGTAGTTGGCGCCGCTGAGCTTGATGCTGAATTTGGAGGCGGGCTTCGTCGCCAGATCCTCGGGCAGAGACTGCGTCTCCCAGAACTTCTCGAACGAGAGCGCGTGCCCGGCGACGGCGAGGCGACCGAGCGCCGACTGCAGCGCGGTGAGGCCGTGCTTGCCGCGCTGATCGAGCGAGACCGCGAGGTGCGGGCGCCCCTCGAGGCAGCGCTCGGTGAGCTTCGAGAGGACCGCGTCGGGGCCGACCTCGATGAACGTGCGCGCGCCGGCCGCGTACATCGCCTCGATCTCTTCGACGAAGCGCACCGGGCTCGCGACCGCATCGGCGAGCTGCTTGCGCGTCGCGTTCGGGTCCGCGGGATAGACGGCCGCGGTCGCGTTCGCGTAATACGGGAGGCGCGCGGGCCCGACGACGACGCTGTCGAGGAACTCGCGGAACGGGGCGACCGCCGCGCTCACGAGCGGTGAGTGGAACGCCGTCGAGACGGGCAGGCGCCGCACGGTGAGCCCCGCCGCCTCGAGGCGCTTCTCGGCGCCCTCGATCGCGCTGACCGAGCCCGAGAGCACGACCTGTCGCGGGCTGTTGTGGTTCGCGAGCACGACGTCGAGGCCCTCGATCGCGCGCTGCACGGTCGGCAGCTCGGCGGCGACGGCGGTCATGGCGCCCGGGATCGTACTCGCGCTCGCCATCAGCTCGCCGCGGCGACGCGCGATCGCGATGCCGGTGCGCTCGTCGAAGAGCCCCGCCGCGACGCCCGCGGTGATCTCGCCGAGGCTGTGCCCGCCGACGACCGCCGGCGTGAGCCCCGTCTGCTCGAGCAGTCGGAGCATCCCGAGGCTCGTCGCCGTGATCCCGGGCTGCGCCCACTCGGTCGCCGTCAGCTGCTTCTCGAGCTGTGCGCGCGCCTCGTCCCCGAAGACCGGGCGCGGGTAGACGCGGTTCGCGAGCGTCTCGCCGCCAGCGTGCACGGTCGTCGCGGCGTGATCCCAGACCTCGCGCACACAGTCGAAGTGCATCGCGAGATCGGCGCCCATGCCGACGTACTGACTGCCCTGCCCGGGGAAGAGCACCGCGACCGAGCCCGGCGCCGCGAGCGCGTCCGCGCGCCCGGTCGCGTAGTAGATGCCGCGCGGCGAGGAGAACGCCGTGTTGCCGCTCTTCTCGATCGACTCTGCCGCGGAGCTGAGCTTGTCGCGGGCGTCCGCTTCGTCCGTCGCGACGATCGCGACGCGCGCGTGCGCCGTCGCGTCGAACGCGAGCTGTTGCTGCTTCGCGAGGTGCACGAGCGCGCCCGCCGCGCTGCAGCGCTGGGCCGCTTCACGACACGCGACGACGAGCGCCGCCGGGCTCGCCGCGGTGAGCAGCAGGAGCTCCGAAGGCGCCGTGTGCAGGCGCGCGGGGCGCTCCGAGGGGCCCACATACTCTTCGAGCGCGACGTGGAAGTTCGTGCCGCCGAAGCCGAGCGCGCTGACGGACGCGCGGCGCGGGTGCGGGGCGTCGTGCACCCAAGGGCGCGTCTCGGTGTTGAGGTAGAACGGGCTCTCGTCGAGGTGCAGCTTCTCGTTCGGCGCGCGGACCTTGATGGTCGGCGGCAGCACCTTGTGGTGGAGCGCGAGGACCGTCTTGATCATGCCCGCCGCGCCGGCCGCGGCCTTCGTGTGGCCGATCTGCGCCTTCACGGAGCCGAGCGCGCAGTGGTGGCGCGGTGCCCCCGCCTCGTCGAACACGATGCGCAGCGCCTCGACCTCGGCGGCGTCGCCCGCGACCGTGCCCGTGCCGTGCGCCTCGACGAGGCCGACCGTCTCGGGCCCATAGCCAGCGTGCGCATACGCGCGCCGCAGCGCGAGCGTCTGCCCGGCGGCGGAGGGCGCGTAGATGCTCTTCGCCTTGCCGTCCGACGACGAGCCGAGCCCGCGAATTACCGCGTAGATCGCGTCGCCATCGCGCTCGGCGTCGTCGAGCCGACGAAGCGCCAACACGCCGACGCCCTCGCCGAGCATCGTGCCGTCGGACTGATCCGAGAACGGCCGACAGTCGCCGCTCAAGGAGAGCGCGCCCGTCTGCGCGAAGCACATGTACATCAGGATGTCGTTGAGCGCGTCGACGCCGCCCGTCAGCACGAGGTCGGAGTTGCCGAGCGTCAGGTCGTTGATCGCCATCGAGATCGCGGCGAGCGAGCCCGCGCACGCGGCGTCGACGACGATGTTCGTCCCGCCGAGGTCGAGGCGGTTGGTCACGCGACCGGCGACGACGTTCCCGAGCAGCCCGGGGAAGGTGCTCTCCTGCCACGGCACGTAGCAGCTATCGAAGATCTTGCTGACGCGCGCGACCTCGTCGGGCTCGAGGCCAGCGGTGCGCATGGCGTGCTCGACGACAGGCTTCTGCAGGCGCCCGCACATCGTGCCGACGAGCTCCGTCGCCGACGCGACGCCGAGCATCACGCTCATGCGGCTGCGGTCGACGGTCTCGAACTTCCCGCGGGTCGCCTCGAGGAGCGCGTGCTTGGCGACGACGAGCGCGAGCAGCTGCGCGGTGTCGGTCGAGGGCATGGCGTTCGGCGGCATGCCGTACTCCATGGGCGAGAACTCGACCTCGGGGAGGAAGCCGCCGCGCGCCGAGTAGACCTTGTCCGGCGTGCCGGGCTTCGGGTCGTAGTAGTCCGACGCGAGCCAGTGCGTGCGCGGGACATCCGTCAGCCGGTCGCGGCCCTCGAGGATGTCGCGCCAGAAGGCGAGCGGCGTCGCCGAGCCTGGGAAGAGCGCGCCGAGGCCGACGACCGCGATGGGCGTCGCGGGCTGGAAGTGAGAGTCCGAGTCCGAGGAGTGTTCACGATCGGCGGGGTTCTTCATGATCGACTCGATTTCTCACCTTCACGAACATTCGAAGTCAGAGGCGGAGCCGACGCGGGCGAAAGCCGAGCGCGGCGACGGGAACGGGAACACCAAACGAGCGAAGCTGTTGCGCGCGCGCCGCGAGGACGGCGCCCTCGAGGAGGTTGAGCGCGATCTGAACCACGGTGCGCTCGGCGGGGTCCTCGAGGAACGAGCCCTTCACCCAGCCGTTGAACGCGCCCATCGCGGGGCCGCACCAGATCTGATAGTCGGCGCGGCGCGTCGGCTCGCCCTCGATGGCCCAGCGGCTCGACTTGCCGAGATACCACCGAAAGACGAGGGCCATCTTGTGCTTGGGGTCGGCGTGCGCGCGCTCGACTTGGCCGGGATCGCGGGTGAGCCAGAAGGCTTCCGTCTCGCGCCAGACGGCGTCGAGCGTGGCGCCGATCAGCCGCGTCTCGATCTTCGCGCGCACCTCCGGCGGCAGCGCGTCGAGGCTCTCGTAGCTGCGATAGATCTCGTAGAGGCTGTTGGCGCGCGCCGCGAACATCGTGCCGCGCTTGAGCACCTGCAGCTTCACGCCGAGCTCGAACATATCGGCCGCGGCGGCCATCGCGACGTCGGCGATGCCCGCCTCCGCGAGCAGCCTCTTCGCTGGGTCCGAGAGCCCCGCCTCGACGGCGCTCTGGTTGACCGAGCCCGTGACGACGTACGCCGCGCCGAGCGAGAACGCGGCAGCGACGGCGCTCGGCGTGCCGAGCCCGCCCGCGGCGCCGACGCGAATCGGGCGCGCGTAGCCGTACTTCTCGGTCAGCTCGTCGCGGAGCGCGAGGATCAGCGGGAAGAGCGCGACCAGCGTCTGATTGTCGGTGTGCCCGCCGCTGTCGCCCTCGACCGTGACGTCCTCGGCGACCGGCAGGCGCGCGGCGAGCTCGGCCTCGGCCTGCGTCAGCTTTCCCTGCGCGACGAGCGCGCGGAGCATCTCGGCGGGCGGCGGCGACATGAACTGCGCGGCGACCTCGGCGCGCGAGATCTTCGCGAACACGTGGTGCCGCCGCACGATCTGTCCCGCGGCATCGACCGTCAGCCCCGCCGCCGCGCAGCGCACGACCGACGGCTGCATGGCCATGAACGCCGAGGCCGACACGATGCGCACGTCGCGGCTGATCAAGAGGTCGGCGACGCGCTCCTCGAGCTCGGGCTCGGCCGGCGAGTGGATCAGGTTGACGCCCCAAGGGCCGTTCGCGCCGAGCGCCGCCGTCAGCTCATCGAGCCCCGCCTCGACCCCGCGGTAGCTCAGCCCGCCCGCGCCGAAGAAGCCGAGCATCCCGGCGTGCGCCATGGCGATGACCATGCGCGCAGTGGAGATGCCGTTGGCCATCTCGCCGACGACGTACGGGAAGCGCACGCCGTGCGCCTCGTTGAACGAGCGGTCGCCGAGCCACTCCGGGTAGGACGCGGGCAGGGTCGCGAGCAGCGCGTAGTCCCCCTCGTCTTTCGCGGAGAGGACCTCGCCGCCGACGCCGAGGCCGATTCGGCCCGCCGCGCGGTCGTAGAGGACGTGGATAGGCTCCCGGACACGGGGCAGCGCCGCAGCCAGCCCGGCCGCGTCGAACGCGGGACGAGCGGGACCTGCGCGCCAGGAGCCGACGGATGAGACCGCTGAGTGGGCGTCCAAAGCGCCGGGAGGATGCTGGCCGCGGGCCGACCAAGTCAACGCTGGGGGGCCGCCGTGACAGAGGTATGTCAATTGCGATGGGCTCACCGGGCGCCTGACCCTCTTGCCGAAACTCACCCTCCGACACAAACTGAGGCCAGCATTCGAGGTCGAATGCCCGTTCTAGGGTCTCGCTCGTGGTACGCGCTCAGATCGACGCTCGCTCGTCAATCGTCGGCGGTCTTCTCGGGCTGGCTCCACGGAACGCTCCCGCAGCTCAGCCAGTTCGAGAAGGATCAGCACCATGGCGAACAACAAGCTCTACGTCGGCAATATCTCGTTCCGCACCACCGAGGATGACCTCCGCGACCTCTTCTCCGCGCACGGCAACGTGTCCCGCGCGACGATGGTCACGGACCGTGACACCGGCCGCTCGCGCGGCTTCGCGTTCGTCGAGATGTCGAGCGACGCCGAGGCCAAGGCCGCGATCGAGGCCCTCGACGGGCAGACCGTCGATGGCCGCACCATCCAGGTCAACGTGGCGCGTCCCCGCGAGGAGCGCGGCGGCGGTGGTGGCGGTGGCGGCGGCTACGGCGGTGGACGCGGCGGCGGCGGCGGGCACGGAGGTGGCGGTGGCTACGGCGGCGGGGGCGGTGGCGGCTACGGCGGTGGCGGCGGCGG
>CAIUAC010000506.1 GCA_903896985.1 uncultured Sandaracinus sp. | reverse complement strand
GCGGCCGACGAGCCGCGGCTCTTGCACGCCGCGGCCGACGCGCTGCTCGTGCTCGGTCGCACGCGCACGGCGGAGCTCTCGCGGCTCGTCGCGGACGCGCCGCACGACGTGCCGCGCGCGCTCGAGCTCGGCTCGCAGCTGCTCGTCGAGGACGCGCTCGACGTCGCGGACGCCGTGCTCGGACACGCGCTCACGTTGGCGCCCTTCGACGCCGTCGTGCGCAGCGAGCGAGCGCTCGCGCAGGCGCTGGCGGGTCGGCACACGGACGCCGTCGCGACGCTCTCGCTCCACCCATGCCTCGCCGACGACCCGGGCGCGCTCTTTCAATTCGCCTGGTCTTCGCTGCTCGCGGGCGATCTCGACGCCGCGGCGGGCGCGGCCGAAGAGCTCGCGCGGCACCCGAGCGCCGAGAACCTGCGCCGTAAGCTGCTCGCGACGCTGCGCCGCGCAGAGCTCCCGCCCGACGCCGACCCGCCAGACGCGCGCGACTTTCTCTTCCTCGAGCACGGTGCGCTCCTGCTCGAGCTCGCGCCCGTGCCCTCCGCGCGCTTCGGCGCGCTCGAGCTCGACACGGCGCACGCAGCCCGCGTGCTGTCGCGCGCGGTCGTCGCGCTGCGCTTGCTCGGCGCCCAGCCTCCCGCGTGCATCGCCATCGACGACGACGCCCTGCCCTACGCGACCGCGCTCGCGGCCGCGCTCGGCGTGTCGACGCTGAGCCTGCCGGCGGTGGGGCGCGTGCCGGACGGGGTGCTCGTCGCGCGCACGGCTTCTGAGCTCGCCGAGGTGCTCGATCGGCTCGGCGCGCACGGCGGTCGTGTCATCACGTTCGCGCTCGCGCAGCCCTACCGACAGCGCACCGCCTGCACGCCGGATCTGCTCGGCGTCTTCGCGGAGCGCCTGCGCTTCTCGGTCGATCCCGACGCGCTCGTCCGAGCCGCAGACGCCGCGCGGCAGGGCCCCGAGCCCTTCCACGCGCGGCTGACGGCGTTCATCGAGGCGCGCCGCGCGCTGCTCCCGCCGAACGATCGCACGCGCGTCGCGACCGCCTACCTCGCCGACGCGCCGCTGTGATTTGCCTCAGAAATGCAGGCTGATCGCGACGTGCCCGCGGAGCTGCAGGCCGACCGCGTTGCCGTCCTTGGTGAGGTCGACGCCCGTCGGTGACACGAAGTCAGCCCCGACGGTGAGCGGCTGCCGCGCCATGTTGAGGATGTCGACGTCGAAGCCCGCGCCGATCGCGACGACCTTGCCGAGGTAGACGTCGATGCCGACGGCGCCCTGCACGACGTAGCCGTAGACCGAGGTCTCGCTCGCGCCGGGCGTGTTGTAATTCGCGGTGCCGAGCCAGCCGTAGCCGAAGCCCGCGCGCACCCAAGGCTCGACCGTCGGCGTCGGCAGGCGGAGCGTGATCTCTGCGCCGGCGGTGCCGACCTCGAAGCCCGGATAGCTCGCGAGCGTCGCGCGCCCGCCGATCGAGAGGAACGAGAGTCGAACCCCGGCAGCGGCGCCCGCCGCGAAGCCCGAGCCCGAGAGCGCGACGACGTCGGGATAGAGGTTTTTGTAAGAGATCGCGCGCATGTTGACGAAGCTGTAGCCGCCGACCACCTCGAGCCAGACGAGGTCCGCGTCGCGCCCGTCGCTCTCTGCCTCGGGGGCGTGCGGCGCAGCCGCGGCGGCGCCGTCGTTGGTCGTAGTGCCGCTCCCCTCGCTCGTGCGCGTCTCGGTGCGCGTGCCGTCCGGCGCGGTCGAGGTGCGCGTCGTCGTCGTGCGCGTTTCGGTGTCCTGCGCGCGGGCGTTCACCGCACCGCCGAGCAAGACCGCACAGCTGATCACCGCCGCGGCTACCCGCGCACCATGGAAATCATTTCGCATGCCAAGCCTCCTCGCGTGGGTCACTCGCCCCCGCTTCGATCGTCGCCGTCGTCGTCCCGGACTGAAAGCTCTCCGTCGCCGACCTGCAGCTCCCCGTCCCCGAGCGGCTCCGCGGGCACTCGATAGGCCTCGCCGAGCCAGTTGCCGAGATCCACGAGCTTGCAGCGTTCCGAGCAGAACGGGAAATACGGATTTTCGTCGCGGCTCGCCGCAGAGCGTCGGCAGATCGGGCAGGTTCGCTTCACCACAGCGGCGATCATAGCAGCCCGCTTCCCGGCGGCGCTCGCGCGTTTCTGGACGCGCGTCGCGCGGACTGACGACAATTCGAGTCGAGGCCCCGCATGAAGCTCCGACTCGATCGACGCAGCCAACGCAGTGATGACCGGCAGCTCGCGCTTCGCTTTCAGCTCGAGCACGCCCGCAAGCGCGGCGGACTCGACGCCATCGCCCTCGCAGACGCCGACGGCTTGCTCGTCGCCTCCGCGGGCGAGGACGTCCTCTGCGAGGAGCTCTCCGCGCTCGCGCCGCTCGTCGGGCGAAGCTCCCTCGCGATGGGCGTCGGGCGCTCCCTCGCGACGCGCCCGCTCTGCGCGCTCGGCGAGCCGCTGTTCCTCGTGTCGCAGGGCGGCAACCTCGCGCGCGACGCCGTGCTCTCCGAGTCAGCGCGCGGCCTCGTGCGCATCCTCGAGAGCGCGTAGGGCGCGCCTGCTACCCTCGGCGCCGTGAGCCCCACCGACACCGCGCCAGCCCCCGGTGTCGCGCCGTTCCGAGCGCGCGCCGCGTGGTGCCTCTTCGACTTCGCGAACAGCGCGTTCCCGACGATCGCGCTGACGGCGTTCGGCGGGCGCTACTTTCAGAAGGTCATCGTCGGCGACGCGGGCGTCGACGTCGGGCCCTTTCACCTCAGCGGCACGAGCGCCTGGGGGCTGACGGTCTCCTTCGCGATGTTGCTCGTCGTGCTGACGGCGCCCGTCGTCGGCGCCTACGCGGACCGCACCTCGAGCAAGCGCGCGCTGCTGACGGGCTACACGCTGCTCTGCGTGGCGGCGACGGCGGGGCTCGCGCTCGTCGGACCGGGGCAGGTGTTCGCCGCGTTCGCGCTCTTCGTCGTGGCGAACTTCGCGTTCGAGGGCGCGTACGTCTTCTACAACGCGTTCCTGCCGGAGCTGACGACGTCCGACCGCCTCGGGCGCCTCTCGGGCTACGGCTGGGGCCTCGGCTACGTCGGCGGCCTGCTCGCGCTGATGCTCGTGCTGCCGCTCCTGCCGAAGGAGTTCGACCCAGCGCACGTCGGGCGCGCGCCGCTGATCTTCCTCGTCGTCGCGGGCTGGTATCTCGTCTTCAGCGTGCCGGCGATGCTCTTCCTGAAGGACGCGCCGCGCGTCGGCGCAGCGCCCGCAGCGCCGGCCACGCGAGGCGGAGTCGTCGGCAGCGCGTTCACCGGGCTTCTCACGACGCTCCGACACGCCAGACTCTTCCCGTTCGTCGTGCTCTTCTTGATCGCGTCGTTTCTCTACACCGACGGGATCACGACGGTGATCGACTTCACCGGCGTCTACACGGGTGAGGTGCTCGCGTTCACGCCGAAGGACACCATCGTCCTCTTCCTCGTGCTCAACGTGATCGCGGCGCCGGGCGCGCTCGTCTTCGGGATCTTGGTCGACCGCTTCGGCGCACGGCGCTCCATCGCGGTGACGCTCGTGCTCTGGATGCTCGTCGTGGTCGGCTCGATGCTCGCGCAGACGAAGGCGCAGTTCTGGCCCGTGGCGGGGCTCGCGGCGGTCGTGATGGGGGCGACGCAGTCGGCGACGCGGGCGTTCATGGCGCGCATCGCGCCGCGCGCGCGGATGACCGAATTCATGGGCCTGCTCACGCTGAGCGGGAAGGCGTCGGCGGTCTTCGGTCCGACCATCTACGGGCTGGTCGCCGACGCGGCGGCGCGCCCCGGCCATCCGGGCTTCGGGCACCGCGTGGCCATCGGCGTCATCGGCTCGTTCTTCGCGGTGGCGCTCGTCGTGCTCTTGCGCGTCGACGAGGCGCGCGCCGTCGCGCAGGCGCGCGCGGCCGACGCTGAGCCT
>CAIUAC010000505.1 GCA_903896985.1 uncultured Sandaracinus sp. | reverse complement strand
CGCTGCCGACCATCGGGCATGGCGCTACTACCTCGAAAGGACGTCGTCATCGTCGGCTACGGAGCCGCCGCGGGCCCGGTCTCGCTCGAGCTCGCGCGCGCAGGGCAATCCGTCGTCGCGCTCGAAGCGGGCGCGCATCGGACCGCCGCGACGGACTTTCATCGCGGCTCGCTGGACACGCTCCGCTGGCGCACTCGCCGCGAGATGATCGACGGCAGGCGCATGGCGCTGACCTTCCGCAATGCGCAGTCGGAGGTGGCCGCGCCGTGGAATGGCATCTACGCGATGGCCTCCACCGTCGGCGGCTCTTCCGTGCATTGGTCCGGGCAGTCCTGGCGCTTTTACGCGGACGACTTCCGCGTGAAGTCCGCGCTCGAGGAGCGCTATGGGCGCTCTGGGCGACTCGCGCATCTGCGCGCAGACCACGCCGCGCTCGAAGATTGGCCCATCACCTACGACGAGGTCGAACCCTTCTACGAGAAGGTCGAATACGCGCTCGGGATCGGCGGCTGGCCGGGCAACCTCGGCGGGCGAATTCGCCCCGTCCATCCCCATGAGGGCAATCCCTACGAGGCCCCACGAAAGCGCGACTTCCCCTATCGGCCGCTCCGCGACAACGCCACGGATCTCGTGTTCCGTGAGGGCGCGCTCGCCCGCGGACTCCAGCCCTTTCACGTCCCGACGGGCGTCAGCATGGACGGCGCGTGGGCCTCGACCGAGGGTGTGCGGCGCCCCGGCTGCACCTATTGCAGTTTCTGCACGGGCTTCGGCTGCTGGAACGACTCGAAGACCTCGACGCTCTCTGCCCTCTTGCCCGCCGCGCAGCAACTCCCGCACTTCGAGCTGCGCCCGCACTGCTACGTCACGCGCATCAACCACCGAGACGGACGCGCCGTCAGCGTCAGCTATCGCAATGAGAACGGCGTCGAGCACGAGCAACCCGGCGACGTCTTCATCCTCGGCGCGTACTCGTTCCAGAACGTGCGACTGCTCTTGCACTCGGGCATCGACGGCAACGGGCAGATTGGCAAGTACTTCATCAACCGCGCGACGACGAACCTGCACGCGATCTTCGGGCACAGGCTCCTCAACGGCTGGAACGGTCCCTCCGTGCAGCGGCAAGGCGTCGACGACTACAACGGCGAGAACGCGATGGAGCAGAAGCTCCAGTTGCCGCCGGAGCAGTTCTTCGTCCGCGGCGCGTTCATCGGCTCTCCGTCGCAGCGCGTGCCGCTCGAGTCGTACGATCTGCATCCGCCCGACGTGCCCTCTTGGGGCGCGGCGTACAAGCGCTTCATGAGCGAGAACCTGAATCGCTACATGGGATTGCAGCTCCTCACCGAGGCGATGCCCTACGAGGACTGCACGCTCGACCTCGACCCGAACTACAGCGACGAATACGGGATGCCCTATTGTCGCGTCACGCGGTCGGTGAAGCAGAACGAGCGGCGAATGGCGCACTTCATCTGGGACCGCGCGAAGGAGCTCGTCGAGGCTGCCGGCGCGACGAAGGTCTGGGGCGAGCGCAGCGCGACGGCGATCGCGTCGTCGACCCACGACCTCGGCGGCGCGCGCATGGGCACGGACCCGACCAAGTCCGCGACCAACCGCTACGGGCAACTCTGGTCGACGCCGAACCTCTTCGTCACGGGCGGCGCGCTGATGCCGAGCCTCGGCGGCCACAATCCCACGCAGACGATCTGGATGCTGAGCTATTGGCTCGCCGACGCCCTCCTTCAGCGCAAGGTCCGACTCGACGACTCGATGGCTTACACCTGACGCCCGCGCCTCACTCGACGATCGATCCGCTGACCATCGGCGGCCCGCTCGCGAGGACGAAGATCCCCGGATAGCCGCTCGTCTCGAAGCCGTCGCTCGGGTTCGCGCGCAGCACCGAGTCCTGAATCACGAGCGACCCGCTGCGGTCGTTGCTGACGAAGAAGATCGCGCCGCCTCCCTCGTTCGCGTGATTGTCGTGCATCGCGACGCCGCAGAGCGTCAGCGTGAAGGTGTTGCCATCGTTGTAGATCGCGCCGCCGCTGCCTCCGCCGGGTGTGCCCGCCGCCATCGGGTTGGCGCCGCTCCCGACCGCGCGGTTGTAGCTGAAGAGGCTGTTGAGCACGGTATACGAGACTCCGATGCTGCTGAGTCCGCCGCCGTTCGAGCAGACGTTGCCGAGCGCGGGAGTGCCGCCGAAGGTGCTGTCTACGACGTACACGGGCAGCCCCCCGGATTGGCTCAACACGCGCACGGCCGCGCCCCCGAGGTCCGGCCCCGTCGGGTCACACTCGTTGTGGAAGAAGCGCGAGTGCACGATTCGCACGCGGCCGCCGCGCACGAAGACCGCGCCCCCGCCGCCCCCCTCGGTGGCGTCTCCCGTGGAGTTTCCGTCGATGAAGGTGAGGTTCTGGAGGGTGAGGCGCGGCGTGTCCTGATCCTGGCAGTGCGGCGTCGTCCAGTGCTGCGCCTCGTCGCAGGTGTTCATGTAGAGGATGCGCCGCGCGCCTGCGCCGCTCAGCGTCACGAGGTCGCCGCCGTCGATCACGATCTCCGGAGTCGAGTCGTTGAAGACCTTGGCAGTCTGGGCGAGCGTGATGGTCAGTGGCGCGGGCCCGCAGTCGAAGGTGATGACGCCGCCGAGCGCGACGGCGGCGACGAACGCCTCGCTCGTGCAGCTCGCGGGCGTGCCGTCGCCGACGACCTGCGTTGGACTCGAGGTGTCCGCCAGCGCGGCCTCCGGCGGGACGACGCAGTGCCCGTCGGGGTTGCCTGCGGGCGGTCCCTCGCTCGGCACGGTGTGCGGATCGGCGGCGTCCGGCGCTGTCGCGGCCGAGTCGGTGAGGCCGCCGTCGCGTAACGGCACGCCTGTCGGCGACGACCCGCAGCCGACGGTGAGGACGAGCAGCGTGAGCGCGAGCGCCGCGGAGGAGGAAAGCTGAGCCATGCGTCGAACGGTCGCACGGCGCAGGGAGCCGCGGCAATCGAGCGAACTCGAGGCGCGACATGAATGTCACAGACGGCCTGCGCAACAGGCGTCTTTCCCTTGCCATTCTGCGCCCTCGGGAGCGGTACGCGCCGTGCTACCGGCGAGCGCATGACTTCGATGACTCGCAGGGTGGTCAGCGGGTGTGGGTTGTTCTTACTCTTCGCCGCGTGCGGCGATATGACGGGTGATCGCTCGCCCGGAATCCCGCTCGCAGATGGGGGGATGTTCTACTACGACGCGGGGGGAGGCTATCCCCGCTCTGACGGTGGGGCGGCGATCGACAGCGGTCCTCCCGAGGTCGAGGAGGTGCGCAGCTTCGAGACGCCGCGCGCCGGCGCGCGCTACGTCTATGTGGCCAATCCGCGCCGCGACACCGTCGCAGTGATCGACTCGACGACGCTCGCGATTCGCAGCGTCGAAGCGGGCGATGGCCCTACTTATTTGAGCGTCGTGCCCGGGCGGGACGTCGCCGTCGTGCTCAACGTCGGCTCCGACGACGCGACGATCTTGCGCACGGACGGCGCTGGGACGCGCACGAGCACGGTGCCGGTGGTGCACGGGACGAACGCCCTCGCCGTCGCGCCGGACGGCCTGCACGCCATCGCCTGGCTAGACACCTCGACGGCAGGCTCGGGCATCGGCACCGGGAGCTTTCAGGACATCACGCTGATCGACCTCGCGGACGCGGGCGACCGCGCGGTGGATCTCACGGTGGGGGTTCGCCCGCTCGAGATCGTGTATTCGCAAGACGGCGCGACAGCGTTCGTCGTGACTGAAGATGGCATTTCGATCGTGCACTTCGCGGACATCACGACTCCGACGATCGTGCCACTCGTGCCCATCGACGACGCGAGCGGTCCCTTTGCCCGCGATGTGTCGATCACGGGCGATGGGCGCTATGCGCTCGTGCGCAGCGAGGGCGAGAGCGTCGTGCGCCTGGTGGAGCTCGCGGGCGCGGTGTCGACGAGCATGGATGTCGGCGTGCCGATCACGGACGTCGATCTCTCGCCGACGGGGGCGTTCGCGCTCGTCGTGCTCCGGGAGACGTCGACGCTGCTGCGGATCCCGCTGCCCGCGGGCTTCTCCGATCCGACGCAGATCGTCGCGACGACCTTCGCGGACGAGGTCTTCGGCTCGGTGACGATCACGCCGGACGGGCGCCGCGCGCTCCTTTACACGACGGCGACGCCCGTCGAGCGCCTGATCGTCGTGGACCTCGACGACGCCTCTGCGGAGGCGCCGCGCATCGTGCGGTTGCGCAAGGGAGTGCGCGCCGTCGGGGTCTCGCCCGATGGCTCGACGGCGGTGATCGTGCACACGCGCATCGACGGCGACCCGAGCGATCCCACCGTCGACCTCGACACGCGCATCGACCGCTCGTTCGGCTACACGATGCTCGATCTGCGGAGCGGCTTCGCGAAGCTGCAGATCACCGAGGCGGAGGTCGGTCCGCTCGCGCTCTCGCCCGACGGCGCCTACGCCTTCACGTTCTTGCGCAACGACGCCGCGAGCGTGCGCGTGCTGCAGCGCATCGCGCTCGCGTCCTTCCTCGTCGACGGCTACGCGCTCGGGAGCCCGCCGCTCTCGCTCGGCATCGTGCCGGCGACGTCGCGCGCCTTCGTCGGGCAGCTTCATCCGGAGGGGCGCATCGGCTTCCTCGAGTGGGAGACGGGCGCGCTCGTCTCGGTCACTGGCTTCGAGCTCAACGGGAGGATCAGCGAATGACCCGCACTCACTACCTCGCTCGTCGCGCGACGGTCGCGCGTGCGCTCGCCCTCGGCGTCGTGACCCTCGCGGTCACCGCGTGCGCCGACCGCGCCAAGGAGTTCGACGCGGCGCTGCTGACGCTGCCGCCCGTCGCGCTCGGCTCTTCGCTCGTCTTCGTGGACTCTTCCGCGCAGACGACCTACGTGCTCGACGTGACGCGCCCCTCCGTCGCGCCGCGCACGGTCACCGTCGGCGCCGGGGCGTCCACGGTCGCGCGCCGCAACGAGCACAACGAGGCGCTCGTGCTCTGCCGCGGAGAGCGCGGCGGCGTCGGCGTCGCGCCCGAGGCCTCGTCCCTGACGGTCGTGCCCGGCGCCTACCGCGCCGCGCCGCGCACCTACGTGCTCGGCAGCCCGTTCAACGCGATCGCGCAGACGCCCGATGGCGCGCGCGCGCTCGTGCACTTCCGCACCGGCGAGGGCCTCGCGGGGCTGCTGTTCAACCCGAACGAGATCGCGGTGCTCAACCTCGACGCGGCGCCCTCGGAGACGAACCCGGTGCGTCGCACGGTGCGCAGCTTCGGCGGCGTGCCGAGCGCGGTG
>CAIUAC010000504.1 GCA_903896985.1 uncultured Sandaracinus sp. | reverse complement strand
GCCGGTGTTCGCGGAGATCGAGTGGATCGAGGCGGCGTCCGCGGTGATCTCTGGGGACGAGAAGTACGCCGAGAGCGCGGGCGTCGAGAGCGCGCCGGCGCTGTACGACCTGCGCCGCGATCCGGCCGAGCAGCACAACCTCGCCGCGACGCAGCCAGCGCGCTCCGCCGAGCTTCGGCGCCTGCTACGCACGACGCTCGCCGCTGCGCGCGCGCGCCAGCCGCTGCTCTCCGCGAGGCCGTTCGAGCCGCCGGACCTCGAGAAGCTGCGCGCGCTCGGCTACGTGCACTGAGGCGCGCCGCGAGCCGCTCGCCGAGCTCAAGGCTGGGGCGCGCGGACGGCTCTCCCGGTGACCGTCTCGATCCAGATGCGGAAGGTCACCGTCGGGCGCGCCTCCGCCTTCGGCTCGGCCTTCGCGTCCGAGGTCGCGCGCGTGCGCGCGCCAAACCGCCGCCCGAACGCCGCGCGGGCGAGCGCCGCGCCCGCCTCGTCGAGCTCCTCGTAGCGCCCCTGCACGAGCACGCTCCGCCAGCTCCGGGTCGCCGGGTCGTGCTCGTCGAGCTCGAAGCAAACGGCCGGGTTCCGGCGGGCGAACTGCGTCTTCTGCCCTTCGTTCGCGAAGATGTAGAGCGCGTCCCCGTCGCGCGCGTAGATCAGCGGCACCACGTAGGTGACGCCCGCGTCGTGGCAGCCCATCCGGCCAAAGATCTGCTGATCGAGAAAGCCATCGATCTCCGCGCGCGTCAGCTCTTCCATGGGCGGAGCCTGCACCTTCGCCGCGCGGTTTTCATCCGAGAAGGCGCGCGCCGTCGCGAGCCGCCGCCTGTCGCGCGACACCATTGTCGCAGTTCCGCTCGCCGCGCTGCTCTGTGTTGTGTGTTTTGCGCTGCGTTCAGGGCCATTTGCTCGACGCCGCGCGGTTGGGCACGCGGCGTGCACCTGTTCGTCACCGTAACTCGCCACCTCGGCACGGCTCTGACATACTCGCGGCTCGTGGAGAGGCGCCGGGCGCCCCGCTCGACGGAGGAAAAGACGATGAACGAGCTTCGCATGATCCTGGTGGCCGCACTCTGCGGCGTGCTCTTCACCGCTTGCGGTGATGATGATGTTCGGACGCCCACGGACGCGGGCGCGCGCGACTTCGGCATGCGCGACATGAACATCGTGCTGATGGACTCCGGCCCCGTGGACCTCGGTCCCGGCGTCGACCTCGGACCCGGCGCGGACATGGGCCCGACGGGGATGTGTCCCTCGGGCGAGTGCGACCTCGTCGCCAATGGCTGCCCCGCCGGCCAGGGCTGCTACTTCCTCTCGTCGGCGATGGGCACGCCCCCCGCGCCGCTCTGCCAGCCGAGCGGCATCGGCATCACCGGCGGCTCGTGCATGACGTACACCGACTGCGCCCCCGGCTTCATCTGTCAGGGCGCGACTGCCTCGACGCCCGGCGCCTGCGAGAAGTACTGCTGTGACCTCGGCTCGTCGGCGAACTGCCCCGCGGGCGCGATGTGCAGCGTCGTGCTCACGGACACCGCCGGCAACCCGACGGGCGCGGCGCTCTGCCGCTCGGCCGCCAACTGCGGCATCTTCGGCACCGACTGCGCCGCAGGGCAGGGCTGCTACCTCTCGGGCGGCGACGGCACCACCGACTGCGCGATGGCGGGCACGCTCACGACGGGCGCGACGTGCATGTTCACGAACGACTGCGCGGCGGGCTACAGCTGCCTCGGCCCAGGGGGGGGCACCTCGACCTGCCGCAAGCTCTGCGACACCGTCGACATGGACCCGGCGTGCACGGGCGCCGGCGAGACCTGCGTCTCGCTCGGCATCCCGGCGCCGCTCTCCAACGTCGGCGCTTGCACCGCTCCCTGAGCGCGTCGCCTCGGCAGTAACCCCACGCGCGCTCGCGCGTACGACGGAGTGAAGTGAACTCAGCAGTCCAACTCAGGCGCGCGCAGCTTCGTGCTGCGCGGTCGCCCGCGGGAAACGTCCGCGCGCTGTTCGCGGGAAACGCCCGCGCGCTGCTCGGCGTCGCGCTCGCGCTCGCCGTCGCCG